>CAMAUB010000179.1 GCA_945861315.1 Chlamydia trachomatis | reverse complement strand
CATCTTTGATAATTTCAAGGGCTTTTCGAGCGTCTGTTTCATCCTGTTGACAGCGCGGAAACCCCGTTCTTTAGGACGGGGAGGAAGCGCTGCTCCTCTTTTGTTTTTGTTAATAAATATGTGTAGCCATCTGAACGTTGAATATTTTGACAATGCTTATAATTTACGCCGTCAATTTTTTCAAGCAAAGTGCTAATACAGAAATTGCCAGAGTGTCTAACTGCGACTTTTCCTAAATAAGTTCCTGTTTTGACTCCTTTTGGCACTATAGCTTTAACAAGATCTCCTGTTTTAAAGCCGTGGACAGATTTTTGTGCTTTTGTAGAAGTTCTAGGAAAATCGTACTTATCTATTCGACAAAATTGCCTAGAGCCTCTTCCTGTGGCTTTGATAAGTAGAGGTGTAATAGAGGATGCTATATGTACAAGTGCCCCGGTCTCTCCTACACAAGCAGCATCTATCCAATGATCTTTTGCGTAACCTTGTGTAACTCTATTAAATTTGGTTTGTCCTCCGCTTGAACATGTATAAGGGAGATTAAATGACTTAAGAGAGTGTGCAAGTGCGGCTCTTGAACTGTTCACAGCTGAGGCATTGTTCAATGGTGCACAAAAATATTCATGTCACTTGTCCCGTACCTGTAAGGAAGCGAGATCAACATGTATGGAAATTTTGGAAGGATGCAGAAAGAAGATGTAAAGCAGCGCTTGCAGCGCACTTTGGGGCCAAAAGATTTTCCTGTCCCTCTTAGAAGCGATAAGAATGATAGTTTAAGTTAAGCTCCCCGATGGTATTGGTGCGACTCCAATAGGCGAACCGTTGGCAGAACTGCTTGGTCAACGTTTTATACAATGTATAGATTTGTATAAATTTTTAAGAGCGGATTTAAGCCAGAAGATGCAGGCCAATTGAATTTCTACCTTTCGGCTGTTGATGATATGATCAAGCATCCCGCCGATAATCCTACGATTGGAATTTTGCTCTGCAAAGATAGGGATAAGGTTATTGCGGAATATGCTTTCAGAGGCATCGACAGACCGATGGGAGTAGTGGAATATGAGACAATGCTCACCAAAGCCATACCAAGAAGAGTTAAAATAGTAAAAGAGATAGAGGCGGAGCTAAGCGGCGATAAGTAGGTCACAAAGTTGCGTTATCTGAAAAAAGCAGAAGTAGATGAGTCCTACTCTCTACAAAGGACTCTGCGCAGTGGATTTCTTAGGCTTGTACGTAATATCCGTAGGCACTTATCTTGTCAAACTTGAAGACATGGCCCCCATCCGCCAAAGCATTGATAATGCGTTTGAGCCATCGTTGATTGAGCTCTTCATCAGTGTAAGAAAATCTTGCTCCATTTCCTGGAAGTCCAAGTCGATCATATTCTTTTAAAAAGAGATTTTCTTCTTCTTGAGAATCAAGATCCAGATGGATATATCGCTTTCCCTTTAATGAAGCGTTTTCTGGAGTTTCAGTTATACCTTTATTAATTACAGCAATAACGTCTGTGATAGCTTTTCTCATGTTAACGGGTGCTGTTTCCCATTCAAAGGCCCAGTCATCGTCTGTTCCAGTGCTTAATCTTCTTCCTGTGCGCATTAGCCCTTGTTCTTCAAGGTCTAAGCCGAGGGAAGCTAGGTCGTCAACTTGAATAAGTTTGCGTGCATTTTCCAAGATACCATTTCTCATATAAAACTGCTGCAATTGATGATCGCTTTGGATTTCTTCCATTCTTCTTGCTTTGATTTGTGCAGCGTCCTGATTAACAACTCCATGACGACTTGCTTCAGTGATTGCAATATCAATTTGTTCTTCAGAAGCCAAGCATCGGACTAACCCACGACGTCCAAAGCCTCCTCCAAAAATCCCTGTATTAACTCCATCCATTTCTTCTAAGTCGACAAGTGCAACACGTCTATTTCCTTGAAATTCAGGCGCAGTATCAACAAGAGGCATATTCCGCCATTCCACGTCACTAAAGCCTGTTTTGGCGATGAAAGTCGCTAGTTGTCTTGCTGTTTCATTGAGACCTGAAAGTTGATACAGGTGTTCTTGTGCACTTTCATTTTGGTTAATATTCACGCATTCTTCGGCGATTAAGGTCATTTCAGCTACATTGAGTTTTTTGGCATGAGGAACAACAAGAAGACTTAACTGATGAACTAAGCAAAATTCTTTAGCTTTGACCATGTTTGCAAAACGCTCCTCTGAAATTTGTGCTGCTGATAAGAAACGTTTTGCACGTAAAACTTTTCTACCAGGACGGACCATTTTGAAAATAAAGTTGGGAATAGTGTTTAAACTGAAAACCAGATTATTGCCACTTGCGTGCCATGTAATTTCCTCATCATTTTGCCGTCCCTGAATTTGCGGCATAAGTGCTTGAATTTTTTCGATCGTAGCTTGAGATATATCCATTCCTTCTTCTAACTCTTGTTTTGCATCGATGATATGGAAGCTATGAATGGATCGTAGAACGGCTTTTGCGATTAACAGAATGACGGGAATGACTACAGTAGGGTAAGAAATCACTTTTAAGGCGGTTATTAAGAAGGCTGGGGAATCTTTTGTAATAAGAATAGTACTTTGGCCATCTTGTTGAGCATGGCCTGGAATGACGTAGGCTTTTTTGCCGCCAAGATAGAAATAATTGTCTACGGTCTCTAACAACGATTGCGTGCATGATTTTGGTTGATCCCCAAAACTCACTGCAGTGAAGAATCCTACTTTTGCCATTTTCCCCATCCCTTTAAAGATTTTGAAGCTCAAGTATAGCAAAAATAGGCAAAAAAATCTATTAGTTTGGAGGGATTTAAGGGATTTATGGCAAAAACGTCTGTTAAATCGACAATTTAAAATTTTAATCTATGTAATTAGTTGCTAGTGTTTAATACAACTTTGGAAAGTTTTTGATGGCGTTAGTTTAAATTTATTTTTAATATCTTGGGTTGAGCTGGATGCTTAATAGAAGAAAACCTGTTCTCGCAAAATTTTGGAAATTTTTTTAGAACTCTCTCCTTACAACGATTTTCATAAA
>CAMAUB010000178.1 GCA_945861315.1 Chlamydia trachomatis | reverse complement strand
ATAATGCTGCGTAATATTTGGTAGCTTGTCTCTAAATCTTCATTGACGATGAGGTAGTCATAGTGAGGAATCATCGTCATCTCTTGTTTGGCCCATTCAAGGCGCTTTTGAATTATCTCTTCATCTTCCGTGTGTCTTTTAAAAAGACGATTTTTCAACTCCTCAAAAGAAGGAGGAGCGATAAAAATAAATGTTGCATCGATCTTCTTTTTAATTGCGACAGCACCCTGTGTGTCGATCACTAAAATGACATGCTTTCCAGCTTCCTTTAAGCGAAAAATTTTATCTTTAGGTGTGCCATAGTAGTTTCCAAAAACTTTTGCATACTCAAGAAAGGAATCTGCTTTGATCTCTCTTTCAAACTCTTCAATAGTGACAAAGTTGTAGTCCTGATTTGAAATCTCATGGGGACGTGGTTTACGCGTTGTTGTAGAACAGCTTTCTATAATGGAGTCTGGAAACTCTTTAACCAACATATTAACTAGTGTTGTTTTGCCTGTTCCTGCTGGCGCAGAAATGACAAATAGCAATCCTTTATCCAGAGGACCAATTAAACTTTTATTCAACATTTTGAACCTGCTCTCGAATTTTTTCGAGCTCTCCCTTCATTTCAATCACAAGTTTTGCGATCTTTACATCGAGCGCTTTAGAACCAATTGTATTCGTCTCCCTTAAAAGCTCTTGGCAAAGAAACTCAAGAACTTTTCCCTTCACCTCTTTTAACCCATCAAATGGAGCTTCTAAGATTTGAAAAAATTGGCTCATATGACTTTTTGCCCTTACAATTTCTTCAGAGATGTCCACCTTCTCAGCATAAAGCGCGATCTCTTTAAAAACACGCTCGTCAACTTCACCGAAAAGAGATTCCATTCGCTCACACAGTTTTTTGCGATATTTTTCTGTTGCCTCTGGGACATTTTGCTCAATGGTGGCAAGCTTTTTCTCAAAGCTTGCCAAAGAGGAAGCTAGATCAACTCCAAGCTCACTCCCCTCTTTTAGCTTCATCTCTAAAAGAGCCTCAATAGCTTGATCTAGAGTAGAGTTAAGCGTTTTGGCCGAAATTTTTTCTTCGACAAGCTCTTCAAAAAATAATTGACTCTCTTTGAGTAAACTTAGATCAAAAGCGAGACCCGTCTGCTCTGCAATGACTTCCCATCCCTGTATTAGCTCCTTAGCAAGTGCAACATTGGGGACTAAACGGACCGGTTTTTTCCCCTCAAAATTCCAATTTACAGTAAGATTGACCTGCCCTCGAGCAACCTTTGCGCCAATCTTCTTTCTAAGATCCATCTCTAAATGAGAGAGCATTTTAGGCAAAGAGAGATTGACTTCAAGGTGACGCCTATTGAGGGTTGCCACTTCCACTGTAATCTGCCCATAGTCAAAGGAGGCTGCTGATCTCCCATAGGCTGTCATACTTCTAAGATGAAAAGAATTTTTTACCATTGAGGACTATCAATGTACTAGAATCTTTAAGAGAAATCAATAGAAAACTCAGTTAATAAGAAAATGAAATGCGGTGGATCGGGCAACGACCATATTTATATAAAGCTTCTTTGTGCTTCAGCGTCCCATATCCCTTATGAGAAGCAAAGTCATACTCAGGGTAAAGCTCGTGGTAGTGAAGCATGATTCGATCGCGAGTCACTTTTGCCAAAATAGAGGCAGCAGCGATCAATTGTTCTAAACTATCTCCTTTGATCACACCAACAGAGGCAGTTTTTTGAAAGTGAACAGGATGTCCATCTACTAAGATAAAATCAGGTGGGAGTGGCAAAGCATCAATTGCCCTTCTCATTGCAAGATGAGTGGCACGTAAAATATTGATTTCATCAATCTTGTTGTGATCAACAATTCCTATTCCATAGGTTGTCTGATCAATAATTTGAGCAAAAAGCTGCTCTCGCTTTTTAGCGGTCAGCTTTTTGCTATCATCGATGCCATCGAAAATAAGATCTTCCTCAATGATACAAGCGGCAGCAACCACTGGACCAGCAAGTGGTCCACGCCCCGCTTCATCAACTCCGGCTATCTGACAATAGCCTTGAGTTCGAAGATATTTCTCATGTTTATTCGGCAGTTGGTGCTGTTTCTGTAAGAGACTCTGTTGCAATTTCTTCTGCTCTGTAAATCGGTTGATCGTTGTCAGTTGTACCTTTCAAATTTTTGTCTTTCTTTTTAACTCTTGCACCAATTTTCTCTTGGACCTTAGAAGCTTTACCTGTGGTTCCACGTAAATGGTAAAGTTTTGCACGTCTTACGGCACCTTTTTTCACCACTTGGATTTGCACAATCCTAGGGCTATGCAGATTAAAAACACGCTCCATGCCCTCTCCGTAAGAAACACGGTGCATAGAGAATGTCTCACAAATCCCACTACCTTTTCTTGCTATGACAGTCCCTTGAAAGATCTGCACGCGCTCTTTTTCCCCTTCAACAATCTTGGTTGATACACGAATTGTATCACCAATGTGAAATTCGGGAAGATTATCCGTTCTTAACTGTTGACAATCTAGCTCTTGAATTAAAGCATCCATTTTTTTTCCTCTAAATTATTATCTGTTCTTTTTTAGAAATCTCTGACTCCTTAGTCTATTAGAGATTTCTTTTGGCACAAATCTGGCCTTATTCTTAGCGTCTTCTCAAGCGCCCTACTCTTGCGCCACTTTTCAATTTCGGCATGGTTACCGTTCAAGAGCACCTCTGGGACGTGCATTTGTTCAAACTCCTCAGGACGTGTGTAATGCGGGCAATCAAATAACCCATCCTGAAAAGTGTCCTCGTAAGCTGCTTTATCATTTCCGAGAACCCCAGGGATAAATCTAACAACAGCATCGACGAGGACGATTGCTGCGACAGCTCCATTTGTCAAAACATAGTCACCTATGCTGATCTCTTCATCCACTTCTGCTTGTAGCGCTCGCTCATCAACCCCTTCATAATGCCCACAAAGCAAGATAAGGTGAGGTTTTTTGGCTAGCTCTTCACATCGCTTTGCGGTGAGCAAATTCCCCTGTGGTGAGAGATAAATCACATGGGAGTCTTCTCGCTTCACACTTCTAATAGCC
>CAMAUB010000177.1 GCA_945861315.1 Chlamydia trachomatis | reverse complement strand
TGAAAATTTTACAAATCGGGCGTTAGATTTTGTCTGAGAAGGAGATGCGGATATCGACGCTGACTTTTATAAGTCAGCGAGATAGAGCATGATGTTCTCGGGCAAAAGATACGGATCGATTTGTAAAATTTTCAACTAATTCCACTATACAAGGTCTGCAATCTGCAAATCATATGCGTGGGTTTAAACTCATAAGTAAGGCTGGGACTGGGTTCTTAGAGCTGGGTTTCAGGTTCGTAAACAGGTCGAACTTCAAAGCCCGCTTCACGTACAGCTAGAAGTACTTGTAAGATGGGCTCCCAGCGTGCTTGCTTGTCAATTTTGAGCAGCACTTGTGTTTTGAGCTTGTCTTCTGGTAGGAGCCCTTTAGTGTATTGTCTGTTGAGCTCTTCTGTGATTTCACTTGGTGCGTGCATGATGTGGTCGCGAACTTCTGTGATCCATTTGTACGTACCTTCTTCATTTACCGAGATGTTGATGATTTTGTAGTCGCGGCTCAGATCTGTTGGTGGGGCGACCTCAGAGCGTGATTGAACAAGGTCAATATCGGTATCTCGTGTCACGATGCGGGAAACTGCCAAGGAGGCAAAGACCGCTAGCATCAGGAAGAGGAAGTCAATCATTGGAGCAAGCGTTAGGCCATTGCGCTCTTGTAATTCTTCAATTGGGGTATAACTCATGTCGCCTCAATTAGGTGTCCAATATTGACTGTTTCGTTTTCTATTGCATTGAGTAGGCGTATGACGCGGAATTTAAGTGTGGCGTAAAAAACCATGGCCATGATGGCAACAATAAGTCCAGCTACAGTTGTTCCAACAGCGATTCCAAGACCATCAAAGATAGAGGCGAGTGTGTCAGGAGAGCGATTAACATCATAGAAGGCGTAGAAAAGGCCAAGGACGGTTCCAAGTAGCCCAAGCATCGGAGCTATAACTGTAACGTCGTTGATAAGAGAAATACGCTGCCAAAGCGTCACTCCACAACGTTTTCCCTCTGTTTGCATCGCTTCAGTGACAACTTGGTGGCCATGGCCACGAGAGGCAATACCTGAGGCTAGGATGCTGGCAGTGAAATGGCGTGCATTTTGGCAGGTAGAAAAGGCTGTTTGGTAGTGCTTTTCACCTAATTGTTTGCGCACTTTTCGTAGGAAAGAGGCTGGCATAATCAAGGAGAGGCGCAAGGTTAGCATGCTATAGAGCCATAAGACAAAGGAAAAAAGCGACATGACAAAGAGGATGCTATAGATGATCGGCGAAGCTTGATAAACTTCAAGTAGGTCTAAACGAGAGCTCTCTTCCGCCATAAGCGGTGGTGTGGTTAGTAAAAGTGCTGAGATAAAAATTTTCTTTAGGGCCATTTGACAACCTCGTTTTTTAAATCAGTAGATTATTAAATGGGGCAATTGCAGTCAAAACAAAATATGGGTATGATTATGGCTTTATGAAACCTAAAGATTTAAAATCAGTCTATTGTTTTGAAGAAAGGCAACCACTTATTCAAGAGCGTGTTTTGCATATTCCTCACTATTTCAGTGAACATAAGCAGTTTATGTTTCCTTCTTGGGTTGAGATTTTTGGAAATGATCATCCTGTGATTGTGGAATTTTGTTCTGGGAATGGGCATTGGGTGGTTGAAAAAGCGAAAAAGTTTCCTGAAAAAAATTTGGTGGCTGTTGAGATTCAGTTCGAGCGTGTGCGCAAAATTTGGTCAAAGCGTGAGAACGAAAAGCTTGATAATTTGTTTATTGTCTATGGTGAGGCTTGGACTTTTTCTCATTACTATCTTCGTGATGATTCGGTTATAGGGGTCTATATCAATTTTCCAGACCCTTGGCCAAAAAGGAAGCATGAAAAGCATAGACTGATCAAGCATCGGTTGATTGTGGAGCTCTCGCGTGTTCTCAAACAAGGTGGTGAGATTCACTTTATGACAGATGATCGCAACTATCTTGAGGCAACTCTTAAGCTTCTTTTGCAGGCAACCTCTTTTAAATGTGGCTATAATGTGCCTCATTTTGTCAGTGAGGCGCCCAATTATGGGACCTCTTGTTTTGAAATGCTTTGGCGCTCTCTTGGGAAACAGATTCACTATACTAAATTTTTAAAGACATGAGTTTTTCTTACACAGGTTTTGAGCAGTGCTTTTTAAGGGATGGGAAGCCTTTTTATCCAACAAGGAAGACGGTTGAATCGATCTCTCTTGATTTGAGTCGAACCTCTTCTTTGAAATGGGGGAGTGTTCAAAGTGATCGTCTGATTTTATGGGAGCTTAAGACAGATTTATGGGACTTGGCATTTCCAGATGAGGGAGAGATTCGAGCATTTGAACAGGCGATTGATCACTTTATTGATACGCTATTTAATCCTGAAAAGAGTTTTGGAGTCCTTCTCTACAAAGGGGGACTTAACTTTCCGCGTGACCTTGTGAAGTCGATTGCAGCACGTCTTCCAGATGAGGCCTTTCCATTTTTAGCGCTTGATGGATCTGGGTATACAAGTGAGCAATTACTCTGTTTGTTAAGGCGTGAGGAGCTTATCCATTTTGGCTTGATCATTAAGGGTGGCGAGCATCCATACGCGCTACCAGCAATTGGATGGGATCAAGCATCCCCCTTTGGTGTTTATGGCGACGCCGAGTTATTGCCACAGCTAGAAATTCCTCTTGCTCTTTGCCAGCCAAAGGTAGGGGAGTTTACTCTTCCAAGTGAGATATGCCGTGTCATTCCAGAAGAGCTTCTTATTTATGAGTGGGAAGGTGTGGATGAGCTGATTGTTCCTCAATCGATCTCATCAGAGGGGCAACGAAAGGTAAATGGCTTTTTGGCGGCAGGCGGCAAGGTTTTATAACCTGTCTCTATAACTCATAAAATCACAACTTTTTGAGTTATAGAGACCCTTCTATAACTCATTCACTAAATCTTTATTAGACTTCTTTCGAAACTAAAAATTTGCGTATACTTGCCTACCAAAAAGAGTGGCGGGCAAAATGAAATTTGAAACGGTGAAAGAGCTAGACGACGAAAAATTCCGTCGTCTAGCTGGAGTAAAACGAACTACGTTTGACAAGATG
>CAMAUB010000176.1 GCA_945861315.1 Chlamydia trachomatis | reverse complement strand
AAGAAAACGCCGGAATTTTGCAATCGCCTCTATAAACGATGAAACACCGGCGGTCTCACTTAAGGTTGCTCAAGTTGTTTCTGGGCATATTACCCCAGATAGTCGGCGTATAGAGATAGATTCTAAATGTCTTACAGCAAGTGTGTTTGGAGGAACTGCGACGGGAACGGTAAAAGAGATAAGCTCTGACACAGATGGAAATATCACTATGAAGGCTGGTGTAACAATTGGTGGCTGGGTCACACGCGAGATGACTGAGACATTTCATCCTAATGAGCGAAAAACAGTTGCGCCGTCTGGTATTCCGTTGGATGTTCATTCAAAGCCAACCAAACCAGCCTATCTAGAAAGTGGTCCAACGGCAAAAAGTGCACAAAGAGAGGAAGCTCAACCATCTCGCAGCACATATAGAACAACTCCAGAAAATGCTTCTGGTGGCGCTTATGCGTCAGCAAGTAGCGGGAGTAGTTGGACTAGTCGGTTGAGCGCTGGTGCGTCAGCAAGTGGCGGGTCGTTTGGGTTTAGCATTGGTTGGTAGGAATTGGTTTAGCATTATAGTCGATTAAATCCGGAATGATAATTTTGACCTGCGTCAAAGCTCTCGGGCTTGATAGATCGTAACTGACCCAATATTAGAAATATGGGGTCAGTTATAGTCGATTAAATCCGGATTTAATCGACTATATGCGTAGAGTGAGTTATGAAATTGCTTTAAAAGCTGCCTCATAGTTAGGCTCGTGTGTAATTTCAGGAACAAGCTCAGAGTAGAGAATTGTATTATCTTCACCAAGCACAAGTACTGCTCTTGCAAGTAAGCCTTTTAGAGGAGCATCCATAATTTCAAGACCATAATCTTTGGCAAATGTACTACGAAAAGCTGAAAGAGTGATCACTCCACCCCCTACCTTTTCCATCTCACAAAATCGCTTAGCAGCAAAGGGAAGGTCAAGGCTGATATTAGCAACTACCACACCAAAGTGGGATCCAGCACGCTTCTGAAACGTATGAAGCGACTTGGAGCATACAGGAGTGTCAATACTAACAAAGACATTTAAAATCTTTTTTTTTCCCTTGAAAGTATCGAGAGTTACATCTTGCAGATCTTGTCCTACAAGGGTAAAAGCAGGAGCTTTACTCCCCTTTTTTGGAAGTACTCCCTTCAGATGAACTGGGATTCCTTTAAACGTCACTGTTGTCATATTAAGCTCCTTTGTAGTAATTGCATTTCATGCTGAAGCTTTATAGCAAAGAACCAATTAAATTCGTTGACTTTTTCGAAATTGTATCGTGTAATTTAGCTTGATGAAGCGCATTTTGTTTTTTTTCTTCCTTCTTCTAGGGTGGCAGATATGCACACATTTGTCTGACTCCCTTCTATTCGTTTTGCCCCCTCCCTCAACAGTTTTGAGGACACTATGGGAGATGAAGGGTCGCTTTGCCTTCCATACATTTATTACATTCAAAGAGATGTTTATTGGCTTTGTGCTTGCATTAGTCATAGCTTTTCCTCTTGCATGGACAATGCTGCGCTTTGCTGCAACGCGCGCTATTTTCCAGCCACTTTTTGTGATTATCCAATGCATTCCCATGTTTACACTCGCTCCCATCATGGTGATTTGGTTTGGATGGAATATGGTTGCAATCATTGTGCCAACGGCTTTGATGATCTTTTTTCCTCTTACTCTTAACATCTATCAAGGATTTCGCTGCACGCCAAAACCCCTTCTTGAATTTTTCAAGCTCTCAGGAGCAACAAATTGGCAAACATTGCTCAAATTAAGACTACCTAGTGCTCTTCCTCATATTTTTGCCGGTTTTAGAATATCGGCAGCAATAGCTGGTATTGGAGCAATTGCTGGGGAGTGGGCTGGTGCGCAATCAGGTCTTGGAATTTTGATGTTGGAGTCTCGCCGCAACTCTGATCTAGAGATCACCTTTGGAGCGCTTACCTGCCTTACATTGATGACTCTAGCTCTTTATGGATTGATTCTGCTGATTGAAACTCTTTCGCTGCCAGCTAAGCGAGCTAAATTTCGCTTTGAGCTGGCACATACTTTTGTACGCAAAAGGCGCTTAGCTCTTCCCCTTTTTTCCCTTCTTCTTTTTCTAAGTGGTTGCCAAAATGGGCAGACGCGTCTGCTGTTAGACTGGCTTCCAAATGCAAATCATGTCGCACTTTATGCAGGTTTGGAAGAGGGCTTCTTTAAAGAGGAAGGAATCAACCTTTCTATCCAAAAAATGTTTGATCAAGGCTCTGGAATCAGCTACTTAACCTCAAAACAAGCTGATTTGCTCATCTGGCATATGCCGGGGATACTCAAAGCGTGTTCAAAAGGAGCCGATCTCAAAATGATTGGAACACTAATTAATCGTCCTCTGCGTGCAATGATCTACAGAAAAGAGCCTTCAATCAAACAACCTTCTGATCTGACAAATCTTGCACTTGGCTACTGCATCGGAGGGCTAGATACTTCGTTTCTCGATTTTCTTCTTGATCAAGGAAATATCACACCTAGCAGTCGCAAAAATGTGAGTACTGATCTGATCTCCGCTATGGGTACACATACTGTTGACTTCATTTATGGTGGATTTTGGAATATTGAGCCCTTTCAACTGCTTGCATGCAATGTAGAGTGTGATGCTTTCTCCATCGAAGCACTAGGTGTTCCGACTTATCAGGAGATGATCATCATTGGAAATGGAAAATCGAGAGAAACATCACCAGAATTTGCCACTGCCTTCAGAAGGGCACTATATAAGAGCATTTGTTTTGCAAAACAAAACCCTGATCTAGCATTTAACCACTATCTCAAAGCAAATCCCGATAAGAGCGCAAAAACTATTGCCTGGGAAAAGCAAGCATGGGAGCTGACTGCAACTCTCTTATCTGAGCAACAGACGGTGAATGCCGAAGAGCTTAAGACCTTCTATAAATGGCAACTATCGCAAGGCATTATAACACAACATTTTGACGTAACAACCCTTATTTCACACTTTCTGCCCTCATCATAAATATACCCAAATATACTCATCCAAGCTCAAAATGAGAATTTGGGCCGCGTCAAAGCCTCGGGCTTGAACGATCGTAAACAACCCCATATTTCTAATATTGGGTCGTTTACGATCGTTCAATCGCGAGAGCTTTCACGCTGGCCGAAATTCTCATTT
>CAMAUB010000175.1 GCA_945861315.1 Chlamydia trachomatis | reverse complement strand
GGGAATTTAAGCCGCTATCTTAGCCGCTTTTTCATTCACTTATCAAGATTTTTGTATCAAGATTGTCTTATATTCAGCTCAGAGCAGTATATGTTAGAGTGTGGAATTGTTGGATTACCAAACGTAGGAAAATCAACACTATTTAATGCTTTGACAAAAGCAGGTGCAGCTTCTTCTAACTATCCATTTTGTACCATTGATCCTAATGTGGGTGTTGTTGATGTAATTGATCCTAGGCTCCCTGTTTTATCTAAACTTACAAAAAGTCATAAGATTATCTATGCCGGGATGCAGTTTGTAGACATTGCTGGCCTTGTCAAGGGTGCTTCAAAAGGGGAGGGGCTTGGAAACCAGTTTCTCTCTCACATTCGCCAAACTGATGCTATCGTCCATGTGGTACGATGCTTTGAGAGTGAAGATATTGTGCATGTCGCAGGTGTTGTAAATCCAATTGATGATATTGAGACAATCAATCTAGAGCTTATCCTGGCTGATCTTCAATCAGCGCAGAGCTCGCTCAGCAAAATTGAGAAACAGGCAAAAACCAATAAGGAGCTTTTTGCCACAAAAGAAGCACTTGCAAAAGTGCGCGATCATCTTGATAAAGGATTGCCTGTAAGGATTTTGGATCTAAGCGATGAAGAGCGCGAGCTTCTAAAGACATACCCATTCTTAACACAAAAACGTGTACTCTACGCAGCTAATGTATCTGAAGATGACCTTCCTGAGATGGAAAATAAGTATGTTGCACAGGTAAGAGAGTATGCTGCTAAAGAGGGTAATTGCGTCATTCCAATTTGCGCGAAAATTGAGGCAGAAATAGCGGAACTTGATGAGTCAGAGCAGCAAGAGTTTTTAGAGAGTTTAGGACTTTCTGAAACTGGATTAAATCGTCTCATACACGCCTCTTTTGATATGCTTGGCTTGATTACCTACTTAACTTCAGGTGAAATTGAGACACGCGCATGGACAATTCAAAAAGGTGATAATGCTGTTGAAGCTGCCAGTAAGATCCATACTGATATTCAAAAGGGATTTATTCGTGCTGAGGTGATCTCTTATGATGACATGGTGACTTATCAAGGACGAAGTGGTGCTAAAGAGGCTGGTAAGCTACGAGCTGAGGGGCGCGATTATATTGTCAAAGATGGCGATGTTATTCTATTTCTTCACTCGTAATTTTTGAAGTGCAATAGGTATATCTCGCTGAATCTGGGCTTTGAGCTCTTCAACAGAGGAGAATTGCTTCTCATTTCTGATGAAATCAACAAAGATAATTTCTATATCCATTCCGTATAGATCTTCTGTGAAATCAAATAAATGCGCTTCTAATACCGCTGTTTTACGATTTTGGATTGTTGGAGCTACTCCTAAGTTTGCAATCCCATTAAAAACTTGTCCTTGCAAGATCGCTCTAATTGCATAGACCCCTTTTGGGGGAGTGCAGATGTTATCTAGATCGATATTGGCAGTGCGAAAGCCAATGATACCTCCTTTTTCAGCTCCTTTTTGAACTGTTGAAGAGATTGAATAGGGGCGTCCTAAAAATATTTCCGCTCGTCTAAACTCTCCTTGAGTGATGAGCTGGCGGATTAAGCTACTTGAAACAATTTCTCCTTCAACTTTGAAAGGTGGATAGTAATCTAGCGTAAATCCTAACTTTTGTGAGAGATTAAACAGATGCTTAGCTGTTCCTTCACGCCTACGTCCAATAGCAGCATCATGCCCTAGAAGAAGGTGGGTAAAAGAGAGCTGTTTTTTAATTTGAAGAAGAAAGGCTTCAGCGCTCATTTCAGCGATTTCTTGAGTAAAGGGGATAGTGAGTATTGTTTTTACACCCATTTGTTTTATGAGTTGGAGTTTGTGTGAAAGAAAATTCAATGCTTCTGGGGGTTGCCCACACAAAATAGTTTGCGGGTGATTAGAGAATGTGACAACGAAGTCAACTGACTTTAAAATGGCTTGGTGTCCAAGGTGGACGCCATCAAAGGTTCCGATCGTCAGAGTCTGCTTCATAGGCCATCAAGTAGGGGGTAATATCAAAACCTAGTGTATCAAGCAGCTTTCCGTCAATGCATTTATCTAAGTGAAAATCACCGCTTTTGGTTCGCTGTAGCTGTGTTAAGTGCGCTCCACAGCCAAGAAGATTACCAATTTCATGCCCAATTGATCGGATATAGGTGCCTTTACTACATGCGATGCGTAGTCTTAGTTTGGGGTAGGTGTAATTAATAATTTCAGTTTTGACAAAAACTTGGGCAGGCTTACGTTCAATTGTCTTTCCTTCTCTAGCAAGTTCATAAAGCTTTTTCCCGTCCACTTTCTTGGCTGAAAACATAGGGGGAATCTGTTCAATTTCACCTTGAAAGTTGGCAACAGCTTCCTCTACAGCTTTTACTGAAGGTTTTTTCTTTGAACGTGCGACGATCTTTCCGTCACAGTCATAGGTGTCTGTAGTTACGCCAAGAGAGAGCTCTGCAATATATTCCTTATCAGAAATAAGAAGTTTATCGGAGATCTTTGTGTACTGCTTGCCAATTAAAATGACCATGACACCTGTTGCAAATGGATCTAAAGTGCCTGCATGACCAACTTTCTTGATTCCAGTTAGTTTTCGCAGTGCACGAATAAGACTAAAAGATGTTTTTCCCTCTGGCTTGTCAACCAGCAGGATGCCTTCTAGTAACTTAGTACTTAGATCATTCACGTAACTTTTCTTCCTCATAGATTTTTTGCAGCGCAGCTTCAATGTTCATCTGCTTATCAACAGAATCATCAAGATAAAAAGTAAGTTCAGGAAAATAGCGAAGTTCAACTTTTTTTGAGGCGGAAACTGCAATGAATCCGGCAGCACTATTTAAAACATCTATAATGCGCTTTCTATCACCTTTAATGACACTAATGTAAACCTTTGCAAGTCTCAAATCTTTAGTCGTATTGACAGAAGTTACGGTAATAAGAACGGGGAGATGGGGGTTTTTGACCTCCTTACGAATCACATCGGCGATCACCTCTTTAAGAAGCGAATTGATTCTACTTATCCGACGATCCATCGCTTATAACTCCTGCGCGCGGTAGAATAGTTCATAAGATTGTAGGCGGTCGTCAATTTGATAATCGGTAAATCCATCAAGAAGAATTCCACACTCAAGACCTTTTTTGATCTCTTTAACATCGTCTTTTTCACGCTTGATAGAAGCT
>CAMAUB010000174.1 GCA_945861315.1 Chlamydia trachomatis | reverse complement strand
AATACAAACACCTCCACGAATCATTGCTGAAACAAGAGCAGAAGCAACGTAGCGAATGCCACCCTTCTCATTGACAACTGGTGTGATTAAAAGATCTTCGGGCCGTGTATCCATTGTGCACTGAAAAATAAAAACATCACGTCCAATCGACTTAGCCGCTGCATAAGCAAGCGTTGTCTTTCCAACCCCCGGCTTTCCAATTAGGCGCGGATTGAGCGGAATATCAAACTTATCAATCACAAGCCACGAGGCGAGCAATTGATCAAGCACATCTTTTTGTCCCACCCACCTCGCCGTGTACTCATCGGGAAGTCCTAGGGCAATCTCAATTCCGTCGAGTGTAATCCGACTCTCTTTCATTAACTTCTCCTTGCTTTGTCAGAACCATAAATTAAACTTGCTTGAGCAACATTTTCTCGCACATTTGGGAAATCTCTTTCCATCTCAGACAAGAGTTGATCAACTTTTTTTCGCATGGACTTTTGTCCAACAGGACATTGGCACATCGTACGCGCAAACCCTGTTTGCTTAGCAAATGTCTGAATATCTCTCTCTGATAGAAAAATTAAGGGACGAATCAAAGTCACACCGTAATCGACCATTTCAAGCTTAGGAAGATTTCCAGCAAACTCTCCTTTGTGTAACAGATTCAATAGAAGCGTCTGAGCATTGTCATCGCGGTGATGTCCAAAAGCAACTGTATAAGCTCCCACACTCTTTGCTGCCTCAAAAATCATGCTTCGCCGCTCTCGACTGCAGCGGTAACACTCAAGGGTTGCCAGTTTCATCGTTGAGCTGCGAATGAGTAGAGGAACCTCAAGCTCATTACAAACAGCCTCTAAATAATTTTTTTGAACTCCAGCGCCACAACTAAATTCACCATCTACATGAATAGCCACGATTTGCGCATCTGGGAAGCCACGCCCTACAATGGCCTTTAGCATAAAAAGTAGGGTCAAACTATCTTTTCCTCCAGACAAAGCGACAGCAAGCTTGCTAACGCCGTCTAACATAGAATAATCATAAAGCGCCTTTCGAAGAGCACTCTCGAGTCGTTTTCCAAGACCTTGCCAAGGGGGTAGAGGGATCATGAGAGGGAGTATACACAACTATCGACAAAAAGGGGAGTTATCCTTATAATTTTTAAACATGAATAAGCCAGGTAGAAACGATCCTTGCCCTTGCGGCTGCGGCAAGAAGTATAAAAGTTGCTGTATGAATAAACAGCAAGAGCCAAAAAAAACCTATACACCCTCTGGAAAACGAAAGTTCAAAGCGAAGGTTATAGATACCAATCTTACGCAATCGATCTTCTCAAAAAGTGGCGCGGGAGCTCCAACTGCTGAAGGCAATCCAGAAGTCCTTCAAGCTCTGCGATTTCGTATGTCTAGTCATGACTATCGTCCTGAGCAAACTGAAGAATCATATGAAATTTCTCAGCCAACAGAAGCAGCTCCAATGCAGCCGCCTAAAACAGAGCATAAGCCTGGCCAGCTCTTTGAAATCGCATCAGAAAATTTCCAGGTTGAAGAAAAGTAATCTTATTTATTAACATACCTGACTTGATGAATTTTTCATCTGCTGGAGTAGCTCAATTGGTAGAGCATCCGACTTGTAATCGGACGGTTGAGGGTTCAAGTCCTTTCTCCAGCAATTTCTCTCAGTTGGGGGGTGTCGCATAGCGGCCAATTGCATCGGACTGTAAATCCGACTCCGTCAGGATCCGCTGGTTCGAATCCAGCCACCCCCAACTTTCTATTATTGAGTCACTTAAGCTTGTGGCTTTAGTCAAAAACCTCTTCCAGAAAATTCTAAGTTACGCAATTTTGATAAAAAACAACTGAAAGGGTAAAAAGTCAAAAAAATGAAAATCGATGAGAAGTCTATTTAAATGATATTAACCTCAGTTTTGAGTTTATCCCGCAGATCTTCAGGGATCTTTCTCGATCTTTTTGGGATTTTTTCCTCGAAAAGGGTATATAGTCGATTAAATTTAGATTGATATTTTATGGTTGCGCCAAAGCCCCGCGGTTTAATGATCCCAAGTCGGTTAATATTAGAAATATTGATCGACTTGGGATCATTAAACCCCGGGTGCTTTCGCGTAACCAGAGGGTATCAATCTAAATTTAATCGACTATAAGACCCTTCCCTTCGGAAAAAATCCCAAAAATTTTCGAGAAATCTCCTCTGAATATCTACGGGATAAACCCAAAACTCAGGTTATTATTTAATTTTGATCGCGGAAATGAGTCGATCTAAATCATGATTTCCACCGCAAACCGTAATCACGATTTTATCTGTTGGCTGAAATTGGATCGTTTTTTTGAGAAAAGGAAGAATGCAAATAGATGCGCTTAACTCTGTTAAAATGTTCATCTTTTCCAACATGAATAAACTAGCATCTACGCATTCTTGATCTGTGAATCGATAGATATGATCGACAACATCTTTGACAATGGTGAGGGTTTTTGCATCTATTGTCTTTATCGCAAAACCTTCTACGATAGAAGTTATTTTGTCTAGCACCTCAACCCTATCAGCTTGCACACTTCGATACATTGCATCTGCGCCAAATGTTTGAAACCCTATAACTTTTGTTTTAGGTGAGAGCTCTTTAATGGCAATGCCATTACCAGCGATCATACTGCCGCTGCCTATAGAACAGAAAAAATATTCAGGGGCAGAGATTTCTTCTAAAATCTCTAAAGCTATTGTCCCTTGCCCGCTTATTACATCTGCATCTGCAACAGGACTTACCATCACGCCCTGCCGTTCTTTGCATATTTGTTGGGCTAGTTGAAAACTGTCATCCCAACTATCACCTTGAACAATTAATTCTGCTTTGCAAGATTCTATTGCGCGAATTTTCCTTTTTGGAGTGTATGAAGGAACAACGACTATACACGGGACGTTGAGGAATCGTGCTGCAAATGCGACGCCATATCCATGATTTCCGCTGGAAGCTGTAACAAAGCATTTAGCTTGTTCCATTTTAAGCATTTTACTGAAAGCACCGCGGATTTTGAAAGCCCCACTTTTTTGTAAGTTTTCTAGTTTTGTGTAAACTTGTGCACCAGCAAGTTCTGAAAGCGTTTCAGAAAGCATAAGGGGAGTATTGTGAATATACGGCTTTATGCGAAAATGAGCCTTAAGAATGCTTGTTAAATCAATCATATTGTTGATCGGTTCAATAGATATCTTGCGTAACTTCCCAT
>CAMAUB010000173.1 GCA_945861315.1 Chlamydia trachomatis | reverse complement strand
ACCTGGCGCATCTACAGAGTTAACAAGTGAGGTATTGACTGCGCTTTCACGCGAATTACCAAGCCAAACATTTGCCAAAGAAAAAGTGGTTGGGCAACGTCTTGTAGATCTTTTTGTTGATGCAGGATTACTTGGATCAAAAGGGGAAGCGCGTCGCTTAATCAACAATGGCGGAGCTTATTTAAACAACGAAAAAGTCACGGATGACCAATTTTTGATTGAAGAAAATCACCTAGTTGAACATAAATTTCTTCTTTTGCAGGTAGGAAAAAAGAAAAAAATGGTCATTTCCATAGAGTGAAAAATGAAAAATTTCATTTTTTTTGAAAAATTCGCTTGAAACGAATTTCAACATTGATATTATACAGCTATAAATCAACTAAATATGGTATCTATGTCGGATAACCGTTTTGAAACGAGGAGGCATCATAGTATGGCAACAATGACAAAGAAAAAGCTGATAACAAGAATTTCGCAGGACCATGGTATTCACCCAAACCATGTTCGCACGGTGATTCAGAACTTCTTAGATGAAATGACAGACGCGCTTGCAAAAGGAGATCGTTTAGAGTTTCGTGATTTTGGAGTTTTACAAGTTGTTGAAAGAAAACCAAAAATTGGACGTAATCCTAAGAACGCATCAGTTCCTATTCATATTCCAGCGCGTCGTGCAGTAAAGTTTACTCCAGGCAAAAAAATGAAGCGCTTGATCGAAAAAAAAAGGTAAATGATTAATTTAGCTCAAAATGAAGTGAAGCGCATTTGTCAGACGCTTTTGTGTCAAGAAAGTGCAGTAAGCTTCTCTCAAGATGAAGTGGGGGCGGTCTCGTTATATGACCGCTCCTTTTTTCCATGGAAAGGCCTTCCTTATCCCCTTGAACACGCAAAGCTCGCACTACTGCTTCATCAACTAGGCTACACTGAAGTTGCTAAGAAGATGGCGGTTTGGCAAAGAGCGACGCTTGATCATGCAAAACATCCCATCTATTCATTTTTTCTCCAAGAAAAAGGGTGCTCATATGATGCACTTAAGCAAGCGAATCTCGATTTTTTCAATGTGATGGGTGAACAGCCTGCATTTGAAAACCCATTTGTTCATAACCACCTTGGGATTGTGAACTTTCAAAAGCCTGGCACTACAATTCTCTGTGCAGCAACAGGATGTAAAAGTGGAATGGGTGTTTTCTATAATGAAGATGCTGGGATTATCAACTATGGTCCCTCCCTTACAGAGATGTGGGATTGTACTGGATTTGGACTAGCTGGTCGAGCACACAAGTTTTTATATGAAAAAACAACTGAGGGTTTTGATCTTAGCTACCATGTTCGGTTAGCTGCGCCCCATCCGCGTGAAACAGGTTTTGCTACGCTCCAAGATTCTGGTTTTTCAGGCCTTTGGATGAATTGCAAGCAGTCTCTTCTCGGAAATGCATTAGATACTTCTTGCTCTTTTGAAGGGATAGGCGCTTTAAGTGCGTTGACCTTCTCTCTATTTGGAAAAGGGAGGGTGTGTATTGTGGCTAAAAGCCATCGACTCGCTCCACGCTCACTTGATCGCTATGAAGGGCCATGTCAAATCATCGAATTTGAAGGCGATTTAGGAAAAGTAAGTGTTGAACCAAAAGATGGGATTGATCAAATGCAAGTCATCCCCCTTGCAGGTGATGAAAGCTTTTGGGGAGCAGACTTCCTGATCTCATTCAAGATGAAAAGCTTTCCTATTCAATTCTCTTTTAATCTGTCCAATTGACATTTTTAAACTCAAAGCGAGTAGCGATCAAGATAATATCGATGATCCACCAAATACCTCCAAAACCTGCCGTGATGAGTTTCAAAATTCCAAGCCAAATATGTCCCATCATGAAGCGGTCAATGCCTAGAGTTCCAAAAAAAATCGACATTAACAGAGTCAAAATCCAATTAAGATTGCGTGGTTGCGCCATACATAGTATTCTATCTCTTTTAAACAAAAGGAAACAAGATGATTAAGAAAATGGCGCAAGTTCTTGTAAACTACTCGATTGGAGTTAAAGCTGGTGATCAAGTTTGGCTGATGGGAGATTTAGAAGGGCTTCCTTTATTTGAAGCTATTTTTGAGGAAGTCACCAAGGCTTGTGGGCATACAATGCTTTCGCTTATTCCTCCTCGCTTTGAAGAGATCTTTTTTGCAAATGCTTCACAAGATCAGTTGAAGCACACTCCTTTGGATCATCTTCATAACTGTGAGATTTGTACCAAACGGGTTCGAATTATAGCTCCAAGTAACACGCGTGCGCTCTCAAATGTTGACCCCAAAAAACTAGCAATGGGAAGCCATGCACGTGGCCCAATTTTGGAGAAAATGATGCAGCGCTCAGCTGCGGGGGAAGTGGACTGGGTAGTCACACTTTGTCCAACACAAGCTCTTGCGCAAGAGGCTAATATGGGTTTTTTGGAGTACGAACAGTTTGTTTACAAAGCAGCACATCTTGATGAGCTAGATCCTGTGGCTTATCTCAGAGCAAGCCAAAAAAAACAACAAAAGCTCATCGATGTTTTAAAAAATAAAAAAGAGCTCCACTTCCAAACAAGTTCAGGAACAGATCTGCGCGTTAATGTTGAGAATATGGTATGGATAAACTCGTGTGGCAAGCGAAACTTTCCAGATGGAGAAGTCTTTACCGGTCCTAATCTTTCTGCCAAAGATGGGGGAGTCAATGGTGTTGTACGCTTCACCTTTCCTGCAATCTGGCAAAATACTATCGTTGAAAACGTTGAACTTACCTTTGAAAGAGGAGAGGTGGTCAATGCTAAAGCGAGCCGTAACGAGCACTTTTTACAAACAGTGCTTGCTCAAGATGATGGTGCTAAAAGGCTTGGAGAGATAGCTATTGGGACTAATGAAAAGATCACGAAGTTCACTCATAATATTCTTTTTGATGAGAAAATTGGAGGAACTTTTCATGCAGCACTTGGCATGGGCTATCCAGAGACTGGCAATACCAACAAGTCGAGCTTGCATTGGGATATGATCTGTGATCTTAGAGAGGGAGGGAGTATCACTGCTGACGGTCAGCTTATCTCTAAAAATGGAAAACTCCTCGTTAGTTGAGTTATAGTGGAATTAGTTGAAAATTTTACAAATCGATCCGTATCTTTTGCCCGAGAACATCATGCTCTATCTCGCTGACTTATAAAAGTCAGCGTCGATATCCGCATCTCCTTCTCAGACAAAATCTAACGCCCGATTTGTAAAATTTT
>CAMAUB010000172.1 GCA_945861315.1 Chlamydia trachomatis | reverse complement strand
CAAACTTTTCCCATTCTTAGAAGAAGAACAAGGTCCCTTATCCTCTCAACTCCATATTTCTTCATTTCATCTGGATATATAACAGTGATATGCGCTCCAACCAAATCTGAATTTCCAAAATAGGGAGGTTCCTCAAATCCATCTTTTTGGATGAATGTGACTAGCTTGTGAATGTATCCATCGTCTACATCAACATAGAGAAGTCTGCCAGAATTTTTTAACACCCCGCAATTAGGCAAATTCTGTTGGATGTAATTTAAGATCTTTGGACAAGAAGGCGCTTCTTGGGCGGCGCAGCTACTGAAAGTTGTGATCAAAAAGATAAATAAATTCATCAAAGAACGCATATTTTTCCTTTTGATTGGAATAAACTTTGGCTCATCCAGTTAGCACGTATTTTTGAGCATGAAGATACTTCTTTAGCCTTATTTGGAAATGCGCCAACAGCGCACTAACAGGTGAAAAAAGCAGTTGGGCTCTCGCCGTAACCGCCTCTAGCTAGAAACTCCGGATGTGGGATTCGAACCCGCGACCAATTGATTAACAGTCAACTGCTCTACCACTGAGCTAATCCGGAATAAGGGCCTGTAAGGGCAATAAAGCTCATGAATATACTCTATGAAAGAATTTATGAGAAGAAACAATTCTTAACACAAAATCGAGCTTTCTCTGCAAACAAAAATTTTATATTGAAGCATTTGCGCAAATGTAGCCCGTTGTCCATGCATTTTGGAAATTAAAACCTCCTGTAATTCCATCGATATCAAGGATTTCCCCAGCAAAGTGGAGGCCTTTGCAGAGCTTGCTCTCCATGGTGCGAAAATCAATTTCTTTAAGACAGACGCCACCGCAGGTGACAAATTCTTCTTTATTGGTCGTTTTTCCCTCGATTTGGAAGTGGGTTGGCAGAGGCTCGATTTTACGCAGTCGTTTTGACAAAGGTGCATTAAGGTAGTCGATGACAAGCTCAGCATGGTAGTTTGAGGCGTGAAGTTCTGCAGCTGCCCAGGCGGAAAGTTTGATGATGGCCGGGCCACTAAAGCCAAAGTGAGTGATGAGGATGGGGCCTATTTGCTCATAGGAGCCAACTTTGACTTGAACAGGATTGATGGCAATGCCTGAATAGGAGAGCAGGGGTGATTTAGGCACATTGAAGGTAAAAAGAGAGGGAATAAGGGGAGTGATTGTGTGACCAAATTGTTTAGCCCAAGCATAACCTTGTGGGCTAGATCCAGTCGCAATCAGGAGACGCTTTGTTTCAAAATCATTGACTCGAAATCCACGCTCTGTTTTTTCAAGAGTTGTGATGTTTGTGCAGTAAGCAATCTCTTCGATACCAGAAAGAAGAGAGTCTATGATGGTTTGAGAGTTGTCTGTTGTTGGAAACATGCGCCCATCTTTCTCTGTTTTCAGAGTGACGCCTTGCAGCGCAAACCAGTTAATTGTTTGTTCTGCCCCAAAACGATGAAGAGGACCAATGAGCTCTTTATGACCTCTTGGGTAGTTGCTGGCAAATTCACGTGGGTCAAAGCAAGCATGGGTGACATTGCAGCGTCCACCACCTGAAACTCGCACTTTGGCAAGAGGGGCGTTTCGTTTTTCCACAACAAGCACGCGTTGACCAGCGGCTAGTGCGAGACGTGCCGCAAAGATGCCGGCAGCACCTGCTCCAATCACGATAAGATCGTATAAAGTCATACAATTTTTTGTCGTTTTTTAACCAGCGAACCGACGATACCTGCAAGAAAGATGATTGGTATTCCATAAACTGCCCAATACCAGGTGTAGCACCCTTCTTCTTTGAACATCCAGTAAGCTGCAATGCCAACTGCACATCCGATAAGCATACTGAGCAAGACTCCAAAGGATGAGGTGCGTTTCCAATAGAAGCCAGCAAGAAGACCAAAAGAGAGCGCTGCAATTGGGATGTTGAGAAGGATAAGAGAGTCAAAGATGCGATCAATGAGGATATTCGCTAAAAGAAATGATGTAAGGGCAAAATAGAGCGTCGCTTCAATCCCTCTGTTACACCCTTTTTCCTCTTTTTTCTGAAAGTCACCGACCCACATGGCGGCCATCGCATTCCAAATACCTGTCAAAGTTGTTGCTGATGTGGAAAAAATAAGTGCATAGGCAAGCCCTCGTAGGCCGTTTGGAAGGCATGTTTGGATAAGTGCTGGCAACGCTTGCTCAATTGAATCAATGGTGTGTCCTTGGTAGCGGAAATAGGCCGTTGCAATAATTGAGCAACTATAGAGCAAAAAGACAAAAAATGCGGAGGCAAATACAGACCAAAAAGCGGTCTTAGTTGACTGAGCTGCAAAAATCTTTTGCCCATACCAAGGAGCCAAAATATAAGTAAACATTGTCAAAATAATAAGAGAGAAGACAAACCTAAAAGGCAAAATCTCCTGTCCAACAAGTTCGATAGATGTTGTTTGCCCACGACTCATGAAGATAGCAACTGTTGGGAAGAAGATAAGCAGGCAGATAAAAGAGAATACATCGGTGCGGATAATAGACATCAGCCCTCCGCGTAAGTTCATAAGAAAAATGATGGTGAGCAAAAGAAAGCTGATCATCCATCCGCTAAGCATAGGAAAAAGAGGTTCAAAGAGCATGGTAAACGATTTTACATAGATGGCACTAAATCCTGTCATAGCAATGAGTAGAAGCAGTGAGGTCAATTTACCAATTGGCGCTCCATAGCGCTTGGTAAAAAAACCCGCAACAGAAACCCCATCAAAAGCTTTCCATTTTTTAGCGACACTTAGTGCATAGAAGAGCAAAGCGATAAGAAAAACAAGCGGCAGCATAAGCGCCCAAAATCCCGCTGCATATCCCATAGATGAAAAAGAGATAAGAGTTGCGCTGTTAAATTCTGTCATCACAAGCGTTGCAGTCAATGCAAGCCACTTGGTTTTTCGGCTAGCAAAAAGATAGTCCGATTCACTCTCAACGCGCCGAGCGCGAAACACACCGATGCTCACTAAAAGGGCTATAAAAGCGGCAAAAATATAAAAGTCAATATTGCTCATAGAGAAATTTTTATCAAAAATTCCCCTTTTTGTGTGAACTAAAATAATTTTTACGCTAATCTGATCTTATGTTTCGCAAAAAATGTATTAACTATTCTAGTAATTGTCGGATAGTGCGCGTTAACAGGATCCATATGAAAATGGCCACTTGTCTTAAGAAGACGCTCCTCTCCCTCTTGTCCCAGCCATGCTGATTGCGGAATTACATTATCATCGGTGTCTT
>CAMAUB010000171.1 GCA_945861315.1 Chlamydia trachomatis | reverse complement strand
TCAATCGGCTTACAAAGAGCCTGTAGGTGCAAGAGGGGTAGTAGGGCTAATTTTTAATATTAAACTAACAAATGTAGATGGTCGAAAAGTAGCTTATGATGCGCAAATACATCATCCTGAACAATCCCATTTTGCTGCTGCGGCATGTTTACGAGCTAAAGCTCTAGAAGCTAGACCAACGGCTGCGATCGACGAGCCTAGGAGTGAAGGGGCTGCTTGTGAGAAACCTGTTAATCCGGTTACAGCTCGTGATTCTGTGGCTGTTGCGCAAGTGCGTCGTAGAATTGATGGGCCTGGTAAATCTGTGCTGGATAGAAAGAGTGATGCTGTATTTCCAAGGAGGAGAGTCGTAGTAGATGAGCTAGATCTACCACTAGATCCACTACTTCTACCAGATGAATGGGTTTATGAAGGATATACACTTTCAGGTAAGAAAACAAAGCGAATTGTAACGATCAGACTAGTAAATGGTCTTACAAAACAATTTCCTGTAATAGTAGGATCTAGGGAACAATTCGCTTGTGGACAATTCACTTTTGTTCTTAACACATACTGCTTGCTTCTAGTAACAACTCGAGATGATACACGGTCGGCCAAACTTTGTTATGTGAGCGCGGAGGAAGATGGGATTGAATACCGCAATTTGGAAGATTTACTCCCGTTTGAAATTGAGTATCTTTTCGATAATAGGAAAGGTTACAAGCTGCCAAAACTCAAAAAAATAGACGAAGCAGGGGCTAGTGCCCCAGCAGATAAACAAGCTAAAACTCAAATTGTAGTAGTTGAAGAGACGCCGACTCTGGAAACAGCTCAGCATTTTCTAGCCTCATACGCTCCTGGAACGATTGCTCATAACAGCGCTGCGCAAAATATCTCCTTCATCTCAATGGCTACAGATGGTGCTTTACGCATAGACACCTACAAGTATGTGCAAGTGGATCCTTTTGATAGACGGCAGTTGCAGCTAGGCGAGCATTTTGTGACTCTTCATCGCGGTAGGCTTTACCATGTGTTTAGGCGAGAAGAAGAGGTGATAGAGTATGCACCGCTTCGTCAATCTTGTTGTTTAAGTTGGCTTCAGAACTCTATAAATAGAGATAAATATATTGGAGATACTCAATCTGTAGAGCGTTTAACTCTGCTGGATAATGGCGCTGCATCGTTATTGGATGCAAAAGATTCTATAGCGCGTGCTCTTGAAATAGAAAATAGTGTTGTGGTCATCTTGGCTAATAGAACAAAGTGTGTAGCTGTTAAAGATGAAGAAAATGAAGGTGAGTTTCTATGCACTCCTCTTTTGGATGTGGCAAGTGATTTTAATGTTGCACTTATTCCTGAAGGCAAGGTCTTATTTGTTACTCATCAAGGGGAAATGAAAAAAGCTACAATAAATGGTTTTCAGCCGCTTATAAAAACCACAATTAGTGGTCAAATGAAAAAAGATGACTTTCTTTTTTGGGTTCTAAATTTAACTGATGGAATCAGTGTAGTTAGCGATACTGTGGATGTCATGATGGCTAAATTACTTGTAGGTGAAAGAGAGCAAGGACTCCTCTATTCATGCCGTGAAAATGAAGGACACTTTATGCTTTTTAATCCTAAATTCCCTGGAAACGATTTATTTGTTGCAGCAAATTATCTGGATGCGCTCAAACCAAGTGGTGGTCAAGTATCTCTTTTCCTAGATGAAAATAAACAACTTATGTTTTTGCAGCGCAGTAGGAGCGTAACTGGCGTTTGGCCTTATGAGAGGTTGAGTACATTTGTGTCGTGGTCTCCCGAATTGTTTAGTCAAGGACCCAATCCAAAAGATGAGTGGTTAGATGAGTAATTCCAGCGCTGCGCAAGCTTTTAATCAGTTGCTCTCTATTGCGGATCAATTGATGGGGCCAGGTGGGTGCCCTTGGGATCTGGTTCAGACAAATTTTACATTAAGAGAATCAATCTTAGAAGAGGTGTATGAGATTATTGAGGCAATTGATTTGGAGGATGACTCCAATTTGATTGAAGAGCTCGGTGATCTTCTTTATAACATCGTTTTTTTGGCAAAGCTTGCTGAAAAAGATGGGCGCTTTGCCATGGTTGATCCCATTAAAGTGATTCATGATAAGTTGATCTCACGCCACCCTCACGTATTTGGTGGGGCGAAAATTGATGATGCTGAAGGTGTCAAGATGCGTTGGGAAGAAATTAAGAAGCAGGAGAAAAAAGAGCGCACAAGTGCGCTTGATGGTATTCCTCCCCATCTTCCAGCTCTAGCTCGTGCTTATAAGGTGGCGGGAAGGATGAAAGAGGTTGGTGGCGGCGGCTTTGAAGATGAACAGGATCTAGCAGATGCACTTTGGGAGCTTGTGTTAAAAGCGCGTGCAGCAAAGATTAATCCTGAGATTGCTCTGCGAAAATTACTGATGCACAAAGAGGCAGAGTTTCGAAAAAATGAGATTGCGGGTCATTAAAGAGCTCTCCAAGAGAGAGCAGTTTGCCGTCGATGCAAAACAACAAGCTCTTGATTACTGGAATTCTCAACCCATTATTGACAAAGTTCGTATTGCTCGTACTAAAGAACTGATTGGAAAGCACATCCCCCCTTATGGGCGTGTGATTGATATAGGAGCTGGCAGTCGCCCTTTTGATTGTGATGTGGCTCTTGATGTTGCTGCTGAGGTTTTGAAGGGGTGCCAAGAAGCTCTTTTGCCCTACTTAGATAGTGCTGATGGAACCTTTTTTTGTGCTATTTGTACCGATGTTTTGGCTGAGCTTCCACAGTTTGTACATCGCTTAGCTCTCTCTGAACTATCGAGAATTTTGCAGCCTGGTGGATATCTTGTTTGCTCAACACAACTAGATCAAAAAACTTATGATGCTAAGGAGTGTTTTGAAAAACTGATTTGTACTGAGTTTGATCTGATAGCTGAAAGAGTTAGCTATGCTCCACTTTTTTTTAGTGAGACAATTGGTCGAATCATTAGAGGGGATGGGGGAGCATCTCATGTGATTCTTATTGCGAAGAAAAGAGCGTTGCATTGATCTACAAATTAGAATATACTACCTGATGCCGGGGACCTTGTAGAATGGAGAACTTCGAACTAGGTCAGGATTGGAAGATAGCAGCCTTAAGGAGCTTCTTCCATGCTTCAAGATACTCTCCGGCACCTTTCTAACCTGAGTTTTGGGTTTATCGCGCAGATATTCAAGGATCTTTTTGCGCTTTTTTCTCGAAAAGGGTACAAGACCCTTCCCTTCGGAAAAAATCCCAAAAATT
>CAMAUB010000170.1 GCA_945861315.1 Chlamydia trachomatis | reverse complement strand
TTAAAGACCTCTTCCGGAGCTCCTTTCAGGAAGATCATTTTTTTATTTAAGGGATTGGTATTCAATGTTGCCATTATCCTTCTTTCAGATTCAAAAGGGATAACATCCACCCTGGGCCACTGTCTCTTCAGCACATCCTCATGAAGACCTCCTTTTCGACTAGCCACGATCAACGCCAGTTCTGTTGGATCGCCATTAGGAATCCATCTGTTTTCTTTTTGCCCGATCGACGCATCATTACACAGCATTGCAGCCATTAAAAGCTCGATCATGTCTCCATCGCTTTGTTTATTAGGAAGATAGGGATTTTGTGGTAAAATTTGACCTTCTGGAGAGTAACCAATTCCAGTCACAAAAAAAGATCCATGTGGAGTCCAGATGGATTGCACTGTCATCTCATTTTGCGTTAGAGTTCCTGTTTTGTCAGTGCAAATAACCGTTGTGCTCCCCAATGTTTCAACTGCAAGCATGTGCCGTATAATCGCTTTCCTTCGAGCCATTCGTTGAACACCGATGGCAGCAGCAATGGTGATCGCAGCTGGCAATCCCTCGGGAATGGCTGCAACAGCCAATGCAATACTGGCAAGTCCTGCGTCTAACATGCTGTAGCCTCGCAAATATCCGACCCCAAAAAGTCCTGCGCCCATTAGAAAAACTGTAATTGTGACCCATTTAGCAATACGTCCCAAAGTATGTGCAAGAGGGGTCTCAAGGGTAGAAACTTGTTCCAAAAGTTCAGAGATGTTTCCAAATTCAGTGCGTAAACCAGTAGCAATTACTATTCCAGTGCCAGTGCCAGAAGTCACTAATGTGCCGCTGTATGCCATGCATTTCCGATCAGCAACCGTTGCATCCGCTGAGACTGGATCACCCCTTTTAGCAACAGGAACAGACTCACCTGTCAAAGCAGATTCATCGCATCCAAGATTTTTTATTGAAAATAATCGGATATCGGCAGCCACACGATCCCCAGCCTGTAGCACTATGATGTCTCCAGGAACAATTTCAGAGGATGGAATGGATGCAAGACCTCCGTTGCGGATCACAGTGCTTTTTTGGGGGATCATTTGAAGAAGAGCTTGAATCGTTTTGCTGGATCGATACTCCTGAATGAAACCAATCAAGGTATTGAGCATAACGACGCTCAACACGACTATGGCATCTGTTATTTTGCCAAGGAGTACAGCTAATGCTGTTGATGCAAGAAGGATATATATTAAAGGGTTATGAAATTGTCGGAAGATAATCCATAGGATATTTTCGGAAGATTTAACCTGCAAGTGATTGAGACCAAACTTTTTCAGTCGCAGTTTTGCTTCTTCATGGCTCAGTCCATTAGGTGAACTTTGCAGTTTTTTAAAAGCGTCTTCGTATGGAAGTGTATGCCAAAGAGCATTTTGTATTTCAAAAGGTTCCATAGTTAGCATAGATTTAAAGCTCAGTTCCTGGTAAAAAGGGGGATTTTTGTTCTAGCTTAATTAAATTATCGACTGTGGTGTGTGCTATTTCCTGAAGAGCTTCTTTTGCCAAAAAAGCTTGATGCGCAGTGATTAATACATTTTGGAATGTGAGCAAGCGGGCAAGCTCATCATCTAAGAGAATTTTATCTGAGAGATCCTCAAAAAAGACTCCTTCTTCCTCTTCATAGGTATCTAACGCCACTCCCCCAATATGCCCTTTCTTGAGCGCCTCAATTAAAGCATGATTATCAATCACTTTCCCTCTACCATAAAAGTCCCACGAAATCTTTTCTGAACCAATAGCTTGGGAGAGAAAATCCCTGTCATATTGTTTTGCATCGTAGACAGCAACCTTAAGCACCTTCTTCTCCTAATACAAAATTTTGAATCATCCCAATCTCTTTAAAATTAGTTTTGCTTCTTTTTCATCAATCAAAACGAATTGATTAAGATTTTGCTCATAGCAATAAACATCGGCTGCCGCAATGTCGAACCACCATCCATGAACGCGCAGTTGCTTTTTCTCCAAACGCTCGCGGACAAATGGATAACTTGTAATATGCTGCATTTGTTGCAGCACATTCACTTGAGAGATTTGGTTATGTTCTGACAAGGTTGGATTGATAATAAACCCTTTCCTCACCTTATTTAGGGATTCTTCCCCATACTTTAGCCAAGATTCGAGGTGTGGACAGCAAAGAGTGTTTATACCTTGAGCAAGTGCTTGCATCGCGCCGCATTCGGAATGGCCACAGACGACAATGTCAGAAACATTTAGAGAGAAGACTGAAAATTCAAGTGCTGCCGGAGCGCTGGTATCATGAAGAGGAGAGGAAGCAGGAGGTATCAGATTTCCAATATTTCGCAAAACGAATAAGTCCCCCGGGTTTGTAGAAGCGAAAAGATTTGGCACTACGCGACTATCAGAGCACGCAATAAAAAGAGCATCTGGTTTCTGACCAAGAGCTAGCTTTGCAAAGAGGATTCGCCTCTCTTCAGTAAGGTTTTTTCTAAAATCGACGATCCCTTGAATAAGTTTTTTCATTTTCTTTAGGCATCTCCTCTAATTAGACTAATTCTAATTGTTTAACTGGCTTTTCCGCGAGCTTTCTTCTCTAATTTTCGACAGCGGAGATACAGAATAAGGACAAAGGTACTTCCTGCTGCGAATAGATGCTTCAAAGCATGACCTGAAAGGGTTTTCTCAAGTGCCAAAAAGATTAGACATCTTTCGAAATTCATTGTGCTAGCTCCAAGTTGTAGATTCCTGCGATTAGGTTAAAGCGTAACGAGAATCTTTTTCGCCTATTCCTATAACGATCAGATAAGATTTTAAACCGCTTCACACTACCGATAACATTCTCATTGAGAACTCGATCTCTTGATAGCTGCTGCTCGTTTTTCTTGTCTTCTCCTGTTAGAGGCTTGACGGTATTGAGTTTTCCGTCACTCTTCATGTGACCGATCCGTGGCTCTATTGCTTGGCGGCGGGCTAGTTGCTTTTTATAGTCGATTAAATCTGGAATGATAATTTTGACCTGCGTCAAAATTATCATTCCAGATTTAATCGACTATATACCAGACACTTACTCCTTTGAAGATATGGTGACATATCCGAGGGTAAAACTTGCTGAAAGTGACAGCAGAGATGCGGTTAAAGGTGAAGGAAAGGACATGTTAAATGCGTCTATTGGTTTATACCATTGCACAGAGATTTCTTCGCCAGCAACTCGAGAAGTCACAAGTATTTCTTCCCAATCAGCTCGGCAAACCAACAAAAAAACCTACCATGAGATGGATCTT
>CAMAUB010000169.1 GCA_945861315.1 Chlamydia trachomatis | reverse complement strand
AAAAGGCTGGGGAGTATTTAACTCGCTCACTCAAGCTTGATCCTACTAATGCTGATACAAAAGTTGTTTTAGCCAATGTCTACCGCGATCTGAATAATAATGAAGGGGCCAAAATTTTATTCAAAGAAGTGTTGAAAGACCACCCTAATTACGAAGATGCTAAAAAAGGACTTGAGTCTGTTCTAAAAGGGGAGCGCATAGCTCATGAGGAGAGGCTGCAGGAGAAAGCAAAACAGCTGCAAAAGGATCTAGTGGTTCAAGCAGAGCAGCTTGAAAAACAAGACCGCTTTCAAGAGGCGATCGCTATTTGGGTGAGATTGCTCGATGAGGATAACGACAATGCCTATTATCTCTATAAAATTGGGCAACTCAACTCTCGCTTAAAAGAGTTTGCCAAAGCAGAGCGGTTTCTCAAAAAAAGTGTCAAAATCAACCCTGCCAATGCCGACGCACAGCTAGCTCTTGGTTATGTCTATCTTTGGACTGATGATCCCCAAAATGCGAAAATTGCTTTTGAACAAGTTCTAGCACTTGTCCCAGACTATCAAAGCGCAAAAGAGGGGCTTGAAAAAGCAAAGCAGCTTATAGCCGGTTCTTCTAAAAAAAAAAGCTGACAGAAGAGGTCGTAGATCATCGACTCTGTAGCGCCGAAGACTATATGAAAAAAGAACAATGGGTGAAGGCGATAGGCATTTACCATGAGCTTCTTTTGGAAGACCCTAAAAATGCGCATCTTCTCTTTGTGCTCGGAATGGCAAACTTTCGTCTCGATCATAATGCTCAGGCAATGACCTTTCTAGAAAAGAGTCTTGAAAGAGATTCTAATAATGCTGATGCTCACCTCTTTTTAGGTTTCCTCTATGAGCGAGACAAGCGGTTAGATGATGCCGAAGGGGAATTTAAGGCTACGCTAAATCTCGTGCCTGAATATGAAGATGCTAAGAAAGCTCTTGAGAGAATTGAAAAAGCTCGACTTCCAGATGTGCCAAAAGAGCCAGAATTTAGTGTCTGGCAAGAGATGATGATTGAGCGGGCAGAAAAGGTGGAAAAAAAGAAATATTATATTGAAGCCTCACGAGATTGGTATGAGCTTTATAATGATGATTCAACAAACCCCCTTTTCACTTATAGACTTGGACAAGTTTTAGGGTGGATGAGCCGCCCAAATGAAGCGATCTACTTTTTAAATAAAACCCTCGATCTTAAACCAGAGCACACAGATGCAATGCTCCGCCTTGGTTACCAGGAGATGGCGCTTGGTCATTATAAGGTTGCTGAGCAATTCTTCAATGAAGTCTTGAGCATTGATGGAGAGCGTACAGATGCACTTGATGGGCTTACGCGCTCTCTTTATTTACAAGCGCGCTATTGTGCTGCTAAAAATTCAGGCCTAAGACGCTTTGCACAAGGAAATCCCGACTATTTTATCTATAAACTCTTCCACCAAGTCATCAATCATACAAATATGTCAACTAAGGGGGGGCTCCTCTATGTTCAAGAGCGAGAGACAGACATTTTGACAAAAATTGTTACAGCTCAACGCAACACATTTGTAAGCGAGGTTAGTGGCAAGCTTCCGCTTACAGAATGTTTGATGCTTAAAGGATCATTTTTAGCAGGAACAACACGTGAGATTAATCTTGTTAATGGAACCAACAATCTATTTGTCCCAGGAAATATTACTCGTGGTGCTCTTGATTGGCAAGCGCATCCAAGAGTGGCTCTATCAGCTGGATGTTCAGTTGAGCATGGCAGAGATACAGGAGATCCAAACTTCAAGCTCGGGCATCGTACACGTCTTCAACCTGCCGGCTCAATCGCATATAATGGAGTGAATCAAGCTTATACTTTTGTTGGATATGCAGATTCTCTTTTAGTTAAACTTTTTGGAACAGAGCGTGCTACGCTACTACCACGCACGACCTATTCTATTGACGGACAGTTGCAGCTTTTTCAGAATCGAATTAAATTCAATACAACGCATTTTTTGTGCTACTACTTTGGTAATGAGCCAAATCACAATCGACAGTGGGATTGTCAACTTTGGGCAGAGAGTGGCTATCCACGCTTTGGATCTGTCTTGTTTCTTCGCTATATAGGAAGAGTTGGAGGTTTTAGAAGCAATCAGAATGATTACTATAGCTATAAGAGGCAATGGGAACATGGAATGACCCTACTTTTCTCACGAGATACAGTTTTGAATACAGAAATTGAATTTGCCTATCACCATGCATGGCAATGGAGCCGCGATCTTAATCAGCCGGTAAATACAATTGTGTTTGTTCAGAAGCTATTTCGTGGAATTGATGTAGTCTATCTTGAATTAAGACAGCTTTATCGCCCAAATATTCGAGGAATTTTTCACTCAGAATATTATTTTGACACAACAAATTACAAAACCTGGTCAGTAAAAGGGAGCTTAAATCTAATTTTTTAAAAACTGACGGGCTCTAATTCATAATCAGTTGACTTTTAGTTAACTGAGAAGTATACTCTTATGCATGAATATCTTTTCAATCCCAGCCAAAGAACAGCTTCCGGAAGCGATTAGAGCACAATCTGATCAGAAATATGCGTCAAAAGTGACGGCGATTGCTCTTGGAGCTATTGCAGTCATTCTTTTTGGAGGCAGCTGCGCTCTGTGGGGTCTTGGAACCAGTCCAGGGATGATACTAACTGGGATGAGCTTTTTTCCCTATCTGATTGGAAGCGTGCTTGGTTGCGTTACTATGGGGGTTGCAAGTGGAGCAGCTTTGTTTACTCTAAAAACTCTTTATCACGCTACACAAGAACATCGCTTTACACACGCTTCAACTCCGAAAGCTGTTTAATTCCAAAATAATTTAGAAATCTAGGTGTTGTCGCATACTGCATGGGCCTTCCTGCAGATTCTTTGCGTCCAACTCCTTCAATCAATCCCCTCTCCATTAGGGAGGCGACAGTTCCTGAGCTATCAACGCCTCTTAAGGCATCAATCTCAGGTCGAGTGATAGGAGCTCGATAGGCAATAATAGCAAGCACTTCAGTAGCGGCATGGCTTAATTTCTCACCACGTCTATTGTGATGCAGTAAGCTGACATAAGGAGCAACCTCTTCTGTTGTTCTAAGCAGATAGCCCTCTCCAACTTCATCAACTTGAAAAGCTCTTCCAGAAAAGCGGTATTCTTGGTTCATTTCATCAAGATACATTTTTAACTCTCGGATCTTTATAGGATAGAGAGTTGAAATAATCTCTTTCATTTTTTCAAGTGTGATAGGTTCACTACTTGAAAAGAGAAGC
>CAMAUB010000168.1 GCA_945861315.1 Chlamydia trachomatis | reverse complement strand
CTCTAAGATCTCTTCAATCCCAATCCCTGATTTTGCCGAACAAGCAACTGCATTAGAGGTATCAAGACCTATGAACTGTTCAATCTGACGACACGCCTCAGCAAAGTCAGCCGCGGGTAGATCAATTTTATTGATGACAGGCAAAATTTCTAAATTGCGATCAAGAGCTAGATAGACATTGGCCAAGCTTTGTGCTTGGACACCTTGGGCAGCATCAACAACAAGAAGGGCTCCTTCACAAGCTGATAGTGAGCGAGAGACTTCATAGGTAAAGTCAACATGACCTGGAGTGTCAATTAAATTAAGCTGATAAGTTTTTCCATCCTTCGCTTGATAATCCATAGTAACAGGATGAGCTTTGATGGTGATTCCCCGCTCTCTCTCCAAATCCATGGCATCAAGCAACTGCTCTTGCATATCCCTATGCTCAACTGTCTTGGTCACCTCAAGTAGACGATCGGCCAGTGTTGACTTTCCATGGTCGATGTGGGCAATAATCGAAAAATTACGGATTTGTTCGCGCTTCACGGCTCTCTTTTATGCCAGTTGTGGCAAATAGTTTACCACACAATAAAAAAGATGGGGCTAAAGTAGCAATGCCACTTTAGCCCCGTCTGTAAAAGGTATATTTCAAACTTAGATAGAGTAGGATGAAGAGCTTACAGCTCCACCTGTTCCAGTCCAGTTTGTATGGAAAAACTCTCCGCGGGGTTTATCTACTCGTTCATAGGTGTGCGCTCCAAAATAATCACGAATCGCTTGAAGCAGATTCGCAGAAAGATTTTTAGAGCGATAGCCATCAAAAAACGACAAAGCTGTTGAAAAACAAGGAGTTGGAATGCCATTTAGAGCAGCCGCTGCAACAACGTTGCGCCACCCTTGTTGGCACTTGGTGATTTCCTTGTTGAAAAAATCATCGAGAAGAAGGTTGTGGAGAGCGGGCTTCTTATCAAAGGCTTCTTTGATTTTGCCTAAGAAGACGCTACGGATAATACATCCTCCTCTCCACATTAGCGCTATCCCACCATAATTAAGGTGCCAATTGAACTCATTTGATGCTTGGCGCATCAACATATATCCTTGAGCATAGCTAACAATCTTCGATGCATAAAGTGCATGGAAGATGTCTTCAAGAAATTGCTTTTTGTCTCCGGTGAACTTGGTTGTTGGACCTTTGATTTTTGTAGAAGCTTCTACGCGCTCATCTTTCAAAGCTGAAAGACAGCGTGCAAACACTGCTTCGCCAATCAGTGTGACAGGTACTCCCATATCTACAGAGTTAATCGCTGTCCATTTACCAGTTCCTTTCTGTCCAGCACAATCTAAGATCTTATCAATCATTGGCTTGCCATCTTCATCACGGTAGCGATAGACTTGAGCTGTAATCTCAATGAGATAACTATCTAGCTCACGCTTATTCCAACTATCGAAAGTATCGGCCATCTCATCGTAACTCATGCCAAGGACATTTTTCATAAGGGAGAAGGCTTCGCAAATGAGCTGAATATCCCCATACTCAATTCCATTGTGCACCATCTTTACATAGTGGCCAGCACCTTCATCACCAACCCAGTCGCAGCAAGGCTCGCCACTTTCAACTTTAGCAGCAATATCTTGGAAAATTTTCTTTACATGAGGCCACGCCTCTTTGTGTCCTCCAGGCATAATCGATGGGCCATGTCTAGCTCCCTCTTCACCACCTGAGATTCCAGTTCCAAGGAAATAAAGCCCTTTGGCTTTTAACTCATGACACCGTCTAATAGTGTCTGGAAAGTGACTGTTCCCGCCATCAATGATGATGTCCCCTTTACTTAAAAGAGGTACAAGCAAATTGATGAACTCATCAACAGGATCTCCTGCTTTGACCATCATCATCACACGGCGTGGAGTTTTTAAGTTTTGAACAAATTCTTTAAGTGAATGACATCCAATAACTTTGGTTCCCTCTGCCGGGCCTTCTAAAAATGCATCTACTTTATCTACTGTTCTATTAAAGACAGCTACTGTGTAGCCATGATCGTTCATATTGAGAACAAGATTTTGGCCCATTACCGCAAGTCCAATCAGGCCAATGTCTGCTTTTGTCATAGAAAAAACCTCCCCTTACTATGAAAGTAGTGTAACACCCCATTTTTCATTAGTCTAGACTTTCTTTGGACAGTGAGCTATATTTTTCGCAGCGTCCTCGTAGCTCAGTCGGATAGAGCGATCGCCTCCTAAGCGATAGGCCGCGCGTTCAAATCGCGCCGAGGGCATTTCAAATTGTGAAGAGAGGTTCTTAACCTGTGTTTCGGGTTATTGTTTTATAGTCGATTAAGTACGGAATGATAATTTTGACCTGCGTGAAAGCCTCGCGATTGACAGATCGTAACTGACCCCATATTTCTAATATTGGGTCAGTTACGATCTGTCAAGCCCGAGAGCTTTGACGCGGTGAAAATTATCATTCCGGATTTAATCGACTATACGGGCCCTAAATTTCAAAACAATCATAGGATGAGGTTTTGGTTCAGGGATCATTTTACACGTCTTTTCAAACTGACCTTTTGAGTACTTCCTTACAACCTTCTCCCAAAAATCTATAGCCGCTTTATTTTCTGGTATTTGCATGGTTTCCCACACTCCAGGAAATCGATTAAAAATTTCGTTTGCTACATAACATCCAACACCTTTTCCCTGAAACTTGGAAACGATAAAAAACTCTCCAATATTCCAATCAATCTCCGGTGTGCTACCGACTTTATTGACTAAGACAAATCCAGCTAACTCATTATCAACTTTAATTAAAAATGCATGTCTATCTGGTTGTTCGCAATACGAACTAAAATCGTTACATTCAAAAAGACCATTGGCAGGAATTTCCCAAGTTGGCAAAAAGCCGCAGTATCGAGATATTTCATAAACATAAAAACGAGCCAGATTTTGAATGGTAGTTTTCTCTTCCTTAGTTGCCTTAGAAAGAACAATATTTGAAAAAGAGGGAAAGGTTGGGAGCTCCAGAAGCAAGTATTCGCCCTCATCACCAATTCCTTTACCTATTTCAATCCAATTATTTTTTAAATAAAAAGCAATTGCGTCTAAATTCTTCGCTATACATTTCAATCTATAAGGACGAGGCAACCAAGCGAAAAGGCTTCTGATTAATAACCTGAGTTTTGGGTTGTTTAGGCAGCAATCAACATGCTTTTTTCCTCTGCTGTCCATCGTAACGAAGGCTTCTTTGGCTGATGGCTATATGCTGCAATCCCGCTGAGCATATTCACCAGAAAATTCCCGACACTTCTATGACG
>CAMAUB010000167.1 GCA_945861315.1 Chlamydia trachomatis | reverse complement strand
TCAGGGATCTTTCTCGATCTTTTTGCGCTTTTTTCCTCGAAAAGGGTACAAGACCCTTCCCTTCGGAAAAAATCCCAAAAATTTTCGAGAAATCTCCTCTGAATATCTGAGGGATAAACCCAAAACTCGGTTATTACTCTTCCATTGGTGAGATAACCTCTAATTGTGTGAAATGTGAAAAGTCGATGGGATAAAGTTTTTTCTCAATTTGACGGTAAAAAGTCATCTGCATCGTGCCAAAGTTATACTTTGTGACAAGCAAGTTACCATCTTTAAGTTCCCCAACTACCACTGACTCAAGTCTACTTAGTTTGGTCAGCTCTTTGTCGATGAATGTTAAAGTGGATTCATGATTTTCAGCAGGACTCTGCTTAAGAATCGTTCTAGAAGTCTTTAAACAAGTGCCATGTTTTTCTTTTACTAAATTTTCAAATATCAATGGCGCTGGAGAATTGAACTGTTTGCAGGCACGCTTTAAATGTTCCGTGATTTGTATAGAAAAAGAGCTAGAAGGATAGAAGAGAAATTGGATTTTTGGTCCATGAATAAAAAAAGCAGCTTCCCTTTGCTTTATGCCTCCAAGCAGATTAAGAAGATGCAAAGGTGCAGTTGCTTCAAGATCACTGTGTAAAGATTGGCATCCAAGCATTTGTTCAAAAATTATATAAGAACTGTCCTTTTTCTTAGGGAGAGTGAATTTACCGAGAGCGAAACTTTCATCGATATCACTCTCATTTTTAACAGCGACATAGCAAGCTAAAACGGTAGTCATTTCATTGGACAAAAGAAATTGGTGTAGGACATAGCAATCTTTCGGGTTTACACAAAGACTTAAGGCACAAAGTACCTGTTGTAAATTAGCTAATGTGTTAAGCCTAATAATCTTATTATCTTTAAAGAAAAAAACTCCTTTTTTGTCAAACCAGATATGGGCAATCAGCGCTTGTTTGAAAGCAAGTAATGTATGATCATGAAATTTAGGTATTTGCATCATCAAAAGCTCGATGAATTCATGTTTGTTGTAGATTCCAGCTTCATAGTTATAGCAAAGAAGGTTCATGTAGATTTTTAACAGAGTTGAAAGAGTTGCAGGTGCTGAGAGTAGTGTGGGAATATTAAAGCTGGTTCCATCAATAGAAAAGGTGCTTTTTAGAAGGCTGTCTGTCATGAAACGGTGGAGGTGCACAGGGAAGTTTTGTGCATAGTATCCAAGAATTCCTTTTTGCTGAAAAAGGGTTAGAAGGCATGCTCTGCTTTTCGCTGCTGTCGAAGGATCCCTGCTCTTGCCTATGAGATATGCCATAGAAGAGTTCACAAAGATCGGCTTTTGCACCTCTCTAAAAAGAGCTCTGCCTAAGGAAAGTTCTGCAGCTAAAAGTTTATGTCCAGCTCTTTGAACAAAAGGCAATAATCTAAAAAGATCAGGAGCTCCTAAGTTAAAACTTCCATCTCTTAATATAAAACAATCTATGTCAGTTACTTGATTAATTAGAGAGCCTTCTTGGAGCTCTTGACTTCTATCTATGAGTAATTGAGCAGCCCCAAGTTCTGCCATTTTTGTCTCATGAGACATATCACTCTCGATGATTGTGTGTAGTCGACTTGTTAGAGCGGGGCATTGATGAGCAATTCTTCCAGCTTGCCTCATAAGGGTTAGTCGAGGTGTTGGAGTTGTGTAGGGATCTGAATAGAGAAGATCGCACTTGGCAAGTAGAGGGAGCATCTTATCAGAATCTCTCCAACATTTATAGTTTGAGCTATCAGCTTCAATTGGTAGCATAATTACCTCCTTGTAACCAACTTCATCTTTACATTTTCTTAATATTTTGTAAAGATTTTTTTTATAAATGAGGAGAATGGATCACAAGGGCTCCCACCGCTTTATTTTTCCCATTATTCTGATAAATCTGCTATAATAAAGGGATGGCTTTACCACTTAAACAGTCAGATACCAATGATTTATTGCAAGTAATGGAAATCCAAAAAGGGTTTGAGTCTGGAAATGTGCTTGTCTGGAATGGGAGAGAGTTTAAGGCATACTTAAAAAAAGAGGCAAAAAATCTAGTAGCTTCCGGATATGAAAAGACGTTGGAAAAAGTGTCGGAGCGTGTTGTTGCATTTTTCAACAGCCATACAGATATCAATAAACGCGACGCGCTTGAAAAGATTGAGAAGCGACTCTCTCCGTATAAAGGATGGTATGGATGGCTTTTGAAGGTTTGTTTCAAAGGAAAAAAGGTAGAGAGTATTGTCCAAAAATTTGAGTCATTGATCGAACGTTTGAATGGGGAATCTCCTATACAGCAGCCTCAAAAAGCTTTAGCAGCTACTACTACTACTACTTCTGCTGTTGTGGAAGGGCCACAAGCAAGAGTGCCAAGCCTTCCTGCAGCTCAACCTGCTGCTCCCTTGTGTGGAATCCCTCACACTGGAATCAAAATGGGGCTATCAAATCCCAGTAATTCGTGTTGGTTCAACTCTGTTCTTAAATTTTTGGCAGCAACTGATGTCTATGATGCAGGATTTAATCAAAATAATTCTGATTTATCACAAAACTTCCGCCTCGCGATCAATGAGCTTCGCTCAGGAAGGAGCGGGGTTATGGATGCAGGGATTTTGGAGGAATTAACAACACGTGTTATGAACGACCGCGACTTTCATGGATTTAACCTCGCACGTCAGTGTGATAGTGATGAATTTATTCGAACTTTGATGCCTAAAATTTGGCCAGAGTCAGGAAGTAGTTTTCAAACAAGCGAAGAAGTAGCAAGACGTGGAACAATACCATTTTTTTCTGAATGTGCAAATGAATACCGTGATAGTGCTGCAGCCATCCCAGACTACATAGCTGCAACCAAAGCGCCTACGAGTGATGGTTACAAAGGAGTTATTGTACTGCGTGCTTCCAGTGAAGACGTAACTGCAGCTACACCCATTGAACTTAATGAGCTTTTATCTCGTGAATCAGAGCTGCTTGTACGAGGAGATGATGGGTGCGACCACGAATTTCAGCGCTGTTTAAGATTTACCCACCTTCCTGATCAGCTTGTTATCAATTTTCAGCGAGCTGTACGAGATGAAGAGACTCGAAAAATTGGTGTTTGTCGTCGTCCTATTGCGCTTAATGAGCAAGGGGAGGTTGTTCTTGCTCTCTATGGACATGTGGAAGGGGCTCTTATCAAGGTTGCCGATGTACGCTATAGAGTTGAGGCTGCAATCAAGCATTTTGGTCGGGGGGGGTCGAGAGGTCATTACGCATGTGAGGTGCGCAACCCTGATGGAAGTCATACCTATCATGGTGATAGCTCTGTTATAGACATA
>CAMAUB010000166.1 GCA_945861315.1 Chlamydia trachomatis | reverse complement strand
TAAAATATCAATCTAAATTTAATCGACTATAGCTTTCGCAAGAGAGATTAGAAATAAAGATATGTTTTTAAAAATTAGTTGTTTACAACCTGTTTAGAGCGCTCCAAAAGCTTCCCACATTTTATGAAGATCTGTAATTGGCGCTTGGCAACTGTCTGCATAACAAATATAGAGCGTTGTCTGACCATTTAGGGATGTTTGAGTGCGACTTGCAGGGATGAGATCTCTGATCTCTTCATCACTATCTCGCTTCCAAATGACAACCTTATGCGGTATGTAGTGACCGGCAATCATCTTGGCTATTTCATCTTTGTATTGCTCTGTTTCATTAAGAGCTATGAGAATTGTAGGTGCTTTGCGATCGTAATAGCGTTGCATTGCCATCAAGTTGTAGCACGCTCCTGGAGGATAGATGTCGATATGCTCTTTCGCAGCGCGAAAAAGATCGCAAGCTCTGCTCAAAAACTTTTCAATGCCTGTTAGCTGGTAGAGTCTGATAAAATTTTCTGCTTGAACAGCATTGCCAGATGGTTCAGCTCCATCATAAAATTCACAACGACGCAGCAAGAGATGAGGGTCTTTTCCATTGGTGAAATAGTAAGCACCATTATCTGAGATGAAATCGGTTTCAAGCACATCAACAAGCTCCAACGCAAATTGAAGCCATTTCCCTCCACAATCTGCTTCAAAAAGTGATATAAGCCCATGAATCATAAAAGCATAATCATCTAACATTCCATCAAAACGCGCTTCTCCCTCACGCCAACGTCGTTTTAAAGCACCCTCTTCCCATAGATTGTTTTGTACAAACTCGGCAGCTTTAACAGCGACTTCAAGATAGCTTGGATTCAATAGGGTGCGTGCCCCTTCTGCAAAGGCGTAAATAGCTAAACCATTCCAAGAGGCTAAAATTTTGTCATCTTTGGATGGATGAACTCTCTTCTCCCGCAAATTCCAAAGGCGCTGTCGAAGCTCTTGTAGTAAATGATTGAGCTTTTCAGGTTCCATCCGACGGTGTTCAACAAATTCAGATATGGAGTAGGGCATGTGCAAAATATTGCGCCCTTTAAAATTGCCTGCAGGGGTCATTCCATAAAATTCAGAAAAAAGTGACGCCTTATCTTCAAGTACTTGATGCACCTCTTCCCAAGTCCAAGAATAAAATGTCCCCTCTTCACCATCACTATCTGCATCTTCTGCTGAGTAGAATCCTCCATTGTCATCACGCATCTCACGCTTTAAATACTCAAAGAGTTGAAGTGAAATCTCACGGAAAGATGTATTGCGTGTATACTCCCACGCTTCGAGATAGACTCTTGCTAAAATCGCATTGTCATAAAGCATCTTTTCAAAATGGGGAATCTGCCACTGCTCATCTATACAATAGCGCGAAAATCCACCCCCAATATGGTCGTAGATACCCCCTCGATGCATCATATCAAGTGTCTTCTCAACATAGAAAAGAGCGCGACTATCTGCCTTTAAGCGCACTTGCCTAAGTAAAAAGCACGCCTGAAAACCAATAGGGAATTTTGGAGATCCTTTTGTCCCCCCATAAATTGGGTCGGCTGTTTTGAAAAGCAGCTCTGCAGCCTCATAGATCTCCTTTAAACCTGGCAACTCATTGGAGGGTTCCGCAATCTGCTCTGCGAACACATCCACAATCTTGTTCGCCTGGTGCATCACCACCTCTCGCTCATCTGGATCTTCCCAAATCTGCTTGACGCGCGCCACAAGCTGCTTCATTCCTAAAAAGCCACGCGTGGCATCGCTTGGAAGATAGGTCGCCGCAAAAAACGGCTCTAACTCTGGGGTGAGAATCAAATTAAGTGGCCACCCAGCCCCTCCTGACATCATAGCCTGAGCAAACTCCATATAAAGACTGTCAATCTCAGGCATCTCTTCGCGATCAACCTTTATATTGATAAAAATTTCGTTCATCATCTCAGCTAATTCAATGTTTGAGAAAGACTCATGGTCCATCACATGACACCAGTGACATGTTGCATATCCAATCGAGAGAAAAATTGGCTTATCCCTGTTTTTTGCCACCTCAAAAGCTTCCTCAGACCAAGGGTACCAATCAACAGGATTATGCGCATGCTGAAGCAAGTAGGGCGACTTCTCATGAATGAGGCGGTTTGTGTAGAGCGGGCGATGTGACATACTATTTTTTATTTTATATGATTGAACATAAAAACTAAACCGTCGCTTTTCTAGCAAACAAGTCAATGACATACAGTAAGATAAAACCAGCTATAGCTAAAGCGATGGAAAAAACAAGAGTTGATGAATGGAAAGACCAAAGAGTTCGCATCCCCCCAAGCATAAGACCAATAAGAAATGAAAGAGACTGAGTTTTAAATCTTTGAAGAAGAGAAACAATTAAACGGGAAAAAATGAACACACCTACAGCAATGCCTATGGCAATCAATCCAAGAATGATAAGTGAGTTCTTCTCAAAAGGGGTAGAAAGAGCAAAAAGGATAATAGGATAGACCCCGAGCAAATGGAGGATATAACATCCTGAAATTCCTGGTAGAAGCATAGCCATTGAGGCAAGTGCCCCTGCAACGATCAACCAGACAAAGGGATAGTGCACCTCAAGCGCTCCATGATACCCAGAGATTAAAAAAGAGAGAACAAAACCGATCAGGAGCCACGAAGGACGTTTTTTTTCAAGACTTTTGAAACTAAATAAAGAGGCAGCTGCAATCACACCAAATAAGAAGGCATACAAGCCCATTTGATGTTCTTTCAAGAGATAGGACAATAAACGGGCAAAGACTAAAAGAGATGTAAGGATCCCACCACCGAGAGGCAAAAGAAATAACCAATGCACATCTCTTAGAGAAGAGAACTTAAGCGATCGAAGAGCTTGTAAAAAACGATCATAGATGCCCGCTAAAAAGGCAACTGTGCCCCCCGAAATTCCGGGAACAAGATCAGCCATACCCATCAACATGCCTGTAAAAAAGAGACGGATCATGTCATGGACCTTGGACCTCAAAAAAAGCCTATATAGCGCGCTAAAAACCAGATAGTTAAAATCGCAAGCATAGAGCCTCCAACCCAAATGATATTGGGAAGGCGCTTTGTCTCTCCACCCGTAGAGCCTCGCACTTCAAGCGTTCCTAAGAAGGCAAAGTCTTCAGATTTTTTTTGTTTTAAATAGTTCGCTACTTGGGGATGCTGGGCAATCAAGGCCTCTCCATCAAGATCCAAAAAGGAAGCATATTTTTTAATAAACCCTTGCGCGTACACAGGGGAAATCAGGTTTTTTAAATCCCCCTCTTCAATCGATTGAAGCTGCATGATACGAATCGAGATGGCATTTTCT
>CAMAUB010000165.1 GCA_945861315.1 Chlamydia trachomatis | reverse complement strand
TTTGATCAAGCATTTCGAAGCTCATATTATTAAATATGAGCGAGAAAGGGTTGTTCAAAGATGCTGTGCGAGATGGCATGATTTTATGAACTTATTTCTTGCAATTAGTATAACTGGGGAACAGAAATTGGAAAAGAACGTTTCTCCTTACTATATCGTCCCAGATCTTAGATCTGATGACACTCAAGCTTTATGCATTATCTCCCACAATCAACATGAACTTTTCTTTTCAAACCCTGATTTTTTTGGCAGCTACTTTTCTGTAGCTTTCTAAATCACTTTATTGCAGCCAATTAAATAATTATTTAATTGGCATTCAACTAAAAATGCACTTTTTATATAATTAAAATTATGAAAATAGCTTTTATAGTTATATTTTTATTGCTGTTTGTTAGTTTTGTAGAAGCGTCAGAAGGCTCCGTTGTTTGTATTCATGGATTCACTCGTTCGTATCGATGCATGTTACCTATGGGTAATATGCTTGAGGCTGAAGGATTTGACGTCTATCTATGGGATTATCAGAGTCGAAAGGAGACCATTGAGGGGCATGCTGCTAATCTTGTGCATGTTCTAAAAAAGATAGCGGCAAACAAGCCGGGAGAACCGATCCATTTTGTCACTCACTCTGTAGGTGGAATCATCACAAAAGTTGCCCTTAACCACCCAGAGTGTCCTAAAGAAGCAAAGATAGGACGTGCTGTTTTACTAGCCCCTCCAAATCAAGGATCTTGCGCAGCAAGAGCTTTAAGTCATATAATCCCTGTCCGTTTTTTCTTTGGAAATAAAACAGGAAAACAACTGCTAACCTACTCTCCAGAAGACATGACACGGCTTGGCCATTTTCCAGGCAGCATAAGCGTCATGGTTATTTCAGGAATGAGAGGAAATCGCTTCCTTTTTCACACGCCTAATGATGGGAAAGTTTCTGTAAATGAGACACTTTTATCAACTCCTCATGAACATCGAGCAATTTTTGCAAGCCATAGCTGGATCATGACCAGCAGACAATCTCTAGCTATTACAAAAAACTTTTTGATTGATTAATCATCTAATGCTATACGAAAAGAATGTTTAGAAACTTTTTCGCGATTAGTTTGTCATTATTGACATTTTCACTAGCGGCAGAAGACCGCTATGTTGTTGCCATTCATGGTCTTACACTAGATTCCAGAACTATGAGTGCTGTCTGCCATACACTATCTTGTAGAAACGATGAAGCCTATTTATGGAATTATCCTAGTACCAAGGGGACTATTTGCTCTCACGGTCAACAACTTTATTACATTTTGCAAGACATTGCTGCGTGTAGGCCTGGAAAACCTATAGACTTTGTAACCCATTCAATTGGAGCGCTCATCTTAAGACAAGCTCTTAACATCGAAGGTTGCCCTGAAGAGGCTAAGATTGGTAGGACAGTAATGTTCGCTCCTCCTAACCAAGGAAGCCGCCTTGCAAGAGAATGGAAGGGATTCCCACCAGTCACCTTCTGCGTTGGAACAAAGATTGGGTGTGAGCTCATGACATATGACGCAGCAACCATCCATGCTATTGGCCCCTTCCCGCCGACAATGCAAGTTTTAGTTATTGCAGGGTACAAGGGAAGTAACATGTTATTTAATGAGCCTAATGATGGGTTTATCGCAGTGAATGAAACTGCACTTGATACGCCATACTATTTCCAATCGTATAGAGTCTCACACGGCAGACTCTTAACAAATCCCGAAGCTTTAGAATTAATGGCCTATTTTATTGATCATGGAGGATGTGAGTCTGAGGACAGAGGATGTGAGTCTGAGGACATAGGATGCGAGCCCGAGGGCGCAGAAAGTGCCCCCGAACCCACAAATTGAATTAGTTAAGAAGGCTTAACAGCTTGATTGAGATTGACAGTTCCATCTCTTTGTATTTTTTCACAACGTAACATGCTATTACCGTTACACTGAACATTGCGACCATGCACAGACACACGATCTCCAATGCTGACTTTTCCATTGCCAGTTGCATTTGGCTCCGAGACTGTAACTTGTACATCTCTTCCATCCTCTGTGCGAACAACCATGTTCATTTTATTACCTTTTGGGTGTTGAACTGTTTCAATACTTTGAACAACCCCTTTAACATGGTCGTGATCGTCTTTTACGATAGGCATATCTCCATTCATAACAGAAGCATTTTGTTTAATAGGCATATCATCATTCGTAGCGGAAGGATTTTGTTTAGAAGTTCCAGCAACACCTGCGCCGCCGTCTGCAAATCCAACTGTAGAAATTGCACATAGTGCAACCGCTGCTATAATTGCTTTTCTTTTGATCATAACACTCTCCTTAAGAAGGTTTTTGAACCGTTTGGCTCTACCTCTATTTTCTTATATTCCTTATTTTTAAAGAAATAACTATTTTAATTTTTTATAATATTGATTTTCAATAGTTTATATTAGTCTTAAAAGCGGCTTTACAAAAATAGCTTACAAAAAGCCCATTTTTTTTAACGGAAAAAAGAAAATGCGATGAATCTTTGACTTAAACCAAAAAATCACTCATACTTATAGGTCTATGAATAAGACAACCCTCTTGGCAGGGATTGCCATCTTTTCTATGTTTTTCGGAGCAGGAAACGTTATATTTCCCCTCAAGATTGGACTGATTGCTGGCGATCAAATAACCTATGCTATCATAGGCTTGCTTCTCACTGCCATTGGTGGGCCTCTTCTTGGGCTTATTACAGCAACTCTTTATCGGGGCAATTGTCTTACTTTTTTCTGCCGTCCCGGAAAAATCTTGGGAGTGATCTTTATCTCGATCTCGCTTCTTTTGCTCGGTCCATTTGCTGTTATCCCACGTTGCTTTGTTGTTGCTTACGCCTCTTATACCACTCTATTCACAAATACCAATCTTCTTCTTTTTTCCTCGCTTTTGGGAGCACTATCACTTGTTTGCTGCCTCAAACCCAGCCTAATTCTCCCTTTGCTTGGCCGTTTCTTCTCTCCCCTTCTGCTTCTCGCATTACTAGCTATTATCGTTGTTGGGATCGCCACAGGAACAACCACCCTTCCCTCCTCTGAGCTTACAGCTGGGGGCGCCTTTTTCCATGGTATTGTAGAGGGCTTTGACACAATGGATCTGATTGCCGCAATCTTCTTCTCTTCCTCCATCTGGACCCTTCTTTGGATCAAACTTAAAGATGAAAAAATCCTAGCTAAAACAGCAATCTATGGAGGACTCATTGGAGGCACCCTTCTAGGCCTTATCTATCTTGGACTTAGTCTTGCCACAGCTTATCATGCAACAGAACTTGCAACTACTCCACCAGAAAAACTCATGTCCACATTGGCTCTTATTACCCTAGGTCCAATGTGGAGTCATCTTGC
>CAMAUB010000164.1 GCA_945861315.1 Chlamydia trachomatis | reverse complement strand
TACAGATAATTTTCAGCGTATTCAACTCAATACAATCAGATTCGCTGCTACTTAAAAATTCTCAGATTCAGCTGTAATGAGTATATACCCAAACAACTTGAAAAGTCGGAATTTCAGCTGCGTCAAAGCCCCGGGATTGAACGATCGTAAACGACCCCATATTTCTAATATTGGGTCGTTTACGATCGTTCAATCGCGGGAGCTTTCACGTCAGCCCAAATCCGACTTTTCAAGTTGTTTGGGTATATCTACGCGATAAACCCAAAACTCAGGTCTCTAATTTTTAATTTTATCTGACACTTCTAAAAGCTCTTCTACGCTGATATCGTGCGCCTGCATTCCAATTGGTCGATTGATAAAGAGTCTAAACCAGATTTCTAAAATAAGCAGCGACCAAAGTTGTTGAAAGGCGCGGTCTGTCATATCGGGGTAAGAGACTTGTGTCTGCACCCATTTCTTTGAAACGAGCCCCTCTTCAACAAGACGTCCATTTTCTATGGCAGAAAAAATTGTACGCATTTCATTTGAGTGTGACCACTTTCTTATAAAGCTATGCTCCTGCCCTCCATTTTTTGGGAGGTTAGGGGAGAGTTTGTGCATGAGTTTATGCAAAAGTTGGCCAGGAACAGTGTGATGAAAGATAGTATCATCTGGAAGTGAAGCAAGAAAGTTAATCATGTCATTGTCAAGGAAAGGGGAGAGCAAAGTGACGTTGTTAGTGGCAAATAGGCGGTTGTATTGATGAAGGTAGAAATCGGGTAGGCAGGTTTTTAAATCAAAGTAGAGGGAAGCACTCTTTTGACTAGGAAGGTTTGTAAGACGGTGAAAGCGTTGAGAAAAGACCTCAAGGTTGAAGTAGCGGCTCAATAGTGGGGAAGCATTTTTACGCGTGTGTTCTTTAAATAGAGCTGAGTCTAGTAGGAAGGTTACAAGCTCTCTGTTGATGTCAACATTACGCAAAATATGGTAGCGGTATGAGAGATGCATTGTACGCATAGCTGGAAGTATGCACTTATCTCTAAGCCATTTAGGTAGTTGAGAGATAGTATGGGCAAGCGGGGGACGCCCTCCAAGCTCTTGTCCATAAGAGAAGTAGCGAGGGTGGCCCGCCAATAATTCCTCCCAGCCTAATGGAGAGATTGCATAAGAGGCATTTTGTTTTGCAAGTAGTGCTAGATGCCATACTTTGACCATTTGGAGATCGGCAACAGGTTCATCAAGATGCCAGACCATCTCAACAAGTTGGTTAAGCGTAGCAGAGAGGTTGATTTTATGTGAGCTGTGGCTTAGGCCAAGGGAGTCTGCTACCAGTTCTAAGCGAGAGAGTGAGTTCTTATCAAAAGAAGCAGAGTAGCAATGAAGCTCTTTTCTTTCAACTTGTCTTGAGAGAAACCAATTGATTGAAGTTGATCCAAGGTTTTGAGAGAGAATTGATCCTGTTACGCCCCCGGGAATACAAACTTGAGAAATTGCTTTTTGCATCTTCTCTCCAAGCTCTTCCATCGCTTGCTCTTCTGAAATCGCACGCTTCTTGTCAAAAGCTTCACTTAAGGAGTAGTGTTGGCTAATTTTCCAATGTCTTTTCAGATTAATATTGATGTAGTGACCTGGAAGGAGTTTATTGACATTCTGAATAAGAGAAAAATCTTGGGGGATGTAGCCAAAATGTAGAAATGTTGCAAAAGAGGTTAGCGATGGATTTTGAGCGACAAGACCTGTAGCTAGAAGCCCTTTCATCTGAGTGGAAAAGAGCCAGTAATCGCCTTGGTCACTCCAGTAGAGTGACTTTTGCCCCATTCGGTCACGTGCTATGATGAGTTGTTCTCGTTTAGTATCAAAAATGACTAAGCTAAATGGGCCATTGAAGCGCGAGAGGCACGCCTCTTGCCATGCATCATAGGCGTGAATAATGACCTCTTGTTCATCTTCAGTTATAAACTTAAAGCCAAGTTTCTTGAGTTCATTGCGCAGGGTTGCTGCATTAAGAATTTTTCCATCTAAAAGACAATGAAGTGTTTTCTGTTCATTTGAGATAATAGGCAAATCCCAGCCGCCAAGTTCCAGGTTTTTATGTCTCAAGAATGCTGACTTTTGTGAAGTGAGATAGACAGAAGACATTTCCCGGATTAGCCCAGTGACTTGAAAGGCATTGGGATAGATAATTCCTGCAAGATTTGGCATTGACGACTTGTCTTGAATGTTTTCCTTACATATAATGCTGTATTACAAATTATGCAATAGGAGAAGAGATGAGACGCATATTAATTGCCATCGTAGCGATGACTACAGTATTGCCGGGATGTGCAAGAAGTTACAGAGATACCTCCCTTTACCAAAAGACGGGGCAGGTTAAGCCGATTGTTTCAGTAATGCCCGTGATCAATCATTCTGAGGCCAACCAGTTGACTTGGGATCTTTCCAGAGAGTTTACGGATGAAATTCGCAAACGTGTTTATGACTCTTCAAAACTCTACCTTCTAAGAGAGGGAGGAACACTTGAATATGCAAAAGAGCTCAACGACCCAAATCCTACAAATCTTCCACACGACGTGAAAGAGCAAATGGGCGCTGCTGAATATGTCGTTGTAGCAGAGCTTATTGATCAACATGAAACTCCTTACGGATTGCCAAACCGCTCTTCTCATGAAGAGGTGGGATCGGTCCTCTCTTTGGCGCTGCGACTAAGAGTCATCGATCTGCGCAGGGAGAAGCCTCGGGTAATTCTTCAAGAAGTGATTGATTATGACTATATCATTGCGAAGCCTTATCTCAAGACTGACTACAATCGATGTGCTTGGGGGACTGAAGCGTACGAGCGCACTCCTTATGGAATGGCGCATAGCAAAGTGATACGTGATCTTGTTGCTCATGCAGAGAGCTATATCATTGCTGCACACTAAAGATTTTATCAGCGCCTCCTTAGGAGGCGCTGATAAATACTTCCAGAATAATTTGTACTTGAGAGGTTATGGAAGGATTTGCTTCAGAGCACTTTTGGTTGGCGCTACTGTTGGCGCTGATCTTTTTTTATGTAGTCACCTATTTTGCCTACCGCTCTAACTATTTTACTTTTCCTCATAAGGCCGAATTTCAGCCCATTGGTTTTATGCATTTAGCAGGTGCATTTGGAACATTCATTATTGTGACACTTGTTTTCTACCCCATCATGGTCCTCTTGGTCGGACGGATACCTCTGTCCAAACCAACTCTTGAAGGTGGACTTGGTGGATGGATCCAATTGCTTTATATGCTACTGCTTTTTGTTTGCATCTATGGCTACCTTTTTACCCTCAAAAAAGATGTAAGGCGCTCCATTTTCTTTGATGGAGTGCAAGAGAAGAGCAAGATTTTTGGCGTTGGCATTGGAATGGGCATTATCTCGTGGATTGTTTCCTAT
>CAMAUB010000163.1 GCA_945861315.1 Chlamydia trachomatis | reverse complement strand
AAAGGGGTTGTATTGTCCAATACTATCCCCTTTGCGATCGACCGAACCGCGGGAGCTTTCGCGCAGTCTAAATGGCACTGTTATTCCCTTACGAGCCCTTACTGTCTGTTCAACTGTAACACCGAGTAATTTTGCTTTGGCAGCGTTGCTATAAGAGACAATTGAACCTAAAAAGTAGCGTGAACACTCTGGAATTTGGACAAGCAGCGCTGAGATCGCTCCTCCTGTACACGATTCGGCTAAGCTTAAGGTCCATCCTTTTTCAATAAAGAGGGCGTGGATTTGATGATCAACAGACAATTCCAATCTCCCTTTTTTTAAGCCCAGGGTGGCTTGCAATCCATCCAAAACACTGTTTACCAAGTCTGATAGGAATGTTTATTTTTTGGTCAGCAACCAAAAAGGGTGTGGGCACCGTATTGTGGCGCACCCACTTTCGAATAGCATCAAATAAAGAGGTATTAGGGAAGCGATTATCAACTTTTTCTACCTGATGTGTCTTAGGATCGTGAAAGAGCATGGGGTATGAGAGTTGGATTCCCCATGAGATGTTATCTGGACCAAAAACCATGGAGCGAAATTTAGCATCAATATTATGCGGTTGTATTTGGATAATAGGGAGAATTGGCTTAATGAGCTCTCGCTCGTCAAAGGGAAGCACTTCAAAAGCTGTATCATCCACGCTTAGTGCTGGAGCAATAAAAGGCTTTGGATTCTCTTCCGATTTCAGAGAATTGATGTAGGTTTGATAAGTGGCTAAAAACTGCTCTTTAGAGATTGTGCGCTCCCCTTTTGGAACTAACTTCTGCACAGCATAGATGGTGAGCGGATGACACTTTAAAAGGGAGTTCATTTCTTCCACATCAATGAGAAGAGGGAGTTTAATGAGTTTTGCTACATTCATCTGTTTGTTGCTTTTTATATATAAAGGAGGAGATGAATAGCCACACAACACCTAAGGTGATGGCTGAATCAGCAATGTTAAAGAGCGGGAAGTGATAGCCCCAAAGATTGAATTGAAGAAAGTCAATGACAAAGCCGTAGCAAAAATAGTCAATGACATTGCCAATTGCCCCAAAAATAATCAAGGTAAGAGGAAAGTCAATCTTCGGATTCTTTCTCAAAAAGAGGTAAACAAGCATACCCAAAATAACGCCTATGCGTAAAATGAGCAAAGCTGTTTGGAAGTTAGCAAAAATACCCCAAGCCGCTCCTCGATTAAAGGCGAGGTTGATGAAAAAATCAATGCCAAGAAAATTATTGAAAACAACGAATGGTAGGTTGGAACTTTGATAAACTGCAGACTTTGTCAAAAAGTCACAGAGCAAAATGCCAGCGCCTACAACAAACATTGAAATAAGTTTAAACATGGGGTCTATTCTATCAAAAAAGGGCTATTCTGTCAGCAGCCCTTTTTCAAATTTCTCCTGAGCTGAGACTGTCATGGTGGCATACGGAACAGCCTCAAGACGAGCTAAAGGAATTTCTTCTCCCGTAATATCGCATACTCCATAGGTATTTTCGGCAATTTTTTCTAGCGCTCTATTGATTTGACGCAGAATCTCAAATTCATTACTTGTCAATTCTAGACTGACTCGACGATCAAAATCGTCAGTTCCTTGATCAGCTTGATGTTGAGAGTAGCCCGTCGCCTCATCTGGACGCTTGACATCTTCTGTGGTGCCTTCAATTGTGTGAGTCATTTTTTTCTTCAATAACTCAAGTCGACTCTTATAAGATTCAATTTCCACTTTTTTCAATCCCATTATGTTCCTCCACTTATTGCTGGGCTTGCAGAATGGATCGCTTCCATCAGCTCCCCAATATCCCTAAAACGGCGATATACGCATGCAAATCGGATATACGCAATTGTGTCCATTGTTTTCAAATATTTCATTACTATTTCACCAATTTCTCTGGAAGAAATTTCTTGCGCTTGCCTTTCCATAAGATCTCCAACGATTTTAGAAGCTAAAGCTCTCACCTGGTCGTGAGAGATGCATGTATGACGACAAGCTGCATTAAGACCACTGATTAATTTTTGTTCCTGAAAGTCTTCATAGCATCCATCTCTTTTTTTCACCTGCAAAACAAGCTCAACCGTTTCAAAAGTGGTAAAACGACGATTACAGCCTAGACACTCCCGTCTGCGGCGAATTGCGTTGACATCCAGGGCATTTCTAGAATCGGTGACTTTTAACTCAGGGTAAGCACAGAATGGACATTTCATAGTCGGGTGAGAATAGCTTTAAATCGAAAATAAATCTACTTTTTTTTACAAAGAATAATATGAGTCTATTTATCTAATGCGTAAGGTGAGTTTTTAACCTTACGCATTTTTTATCTTGCCTCTAACGATTTTGGTAATTATCATCAGTCGTCATCGGCACCTAAAAAGTGGAAATTAAATGTTTACAGGCATTGTTCAAGAAATCGGGCAAGTTGTTGAAATTCAAAAAGAAGATACTTTATTACGCTATGCCGTTTCCTTCTCACATAAGGGACTTAATTTGGGTGCTAGTGTCTCTATTGATGGCGTGTGTCAAACGGTCGTCCGCATTAATGATGCAGCCTGGTTTGAAGCGGTTTTGGAGACGTGTGAACGAAGTACAATCGGCCAGCTAAAAAAGGGAGCTTATGTCAACATAGAACGCTCTGTAACTTTTGGTCAAGAGATTGGCGGACATCTAGTCTCAGGGCATGTTTCAGATAGAGTTGAGGTGGTCAAAATTGATGGAAATGTTTACACATTTTCCTGCAAAAATACCGACTATCTCTTTGATAAAGGCTTTGTTTCTCTCAATGGAGTTAGCTTAACTGTGTGTGATGTGAAAGGAAATACATTTAAAGTCAATTTTATCCCTGAGACACTTGAAAGAACAACATTTGGCAGCAAAAAAGTTGGCGATTTGATCAACATTGAGTACGATCCAATGACACAAGTCATTGTTGAGACGGTTAAAAGAATTTCTATAGTCAATTAAATCCGGAATGATAATTTTCACCGCGTCAAAGCTCTCGGGCTTGATAACCTCAGTTTTGGGTTTATCCCGCAGATATTCAGAGGAGATTTCTCGAAAATTTTTGGGATTTTTTCCGAAGGGAAGGGTCTTGTACCCTTTTCGAGGAAAAAAGCGCAAAAAGATCGAGAAAGATCCCTGAAGACCTGCGGGATAAACCCAAAACTGAGGTTGATAGATCGTAACTGACCCCATATTTCTAATATTGGGTCAGTTACGATCTGTCAATCGCGAGGCTTTCACGCAGGTCAAAATTATAGTCGATTAAATTTAGATTGATATTTTATGGTTGCGCCAAAGCCCCGCGGTTTAATGATCACAAGTCGGTTAATATTAGAAATATTGATCAACTTGGGATCATTAAACCCCGGGTGCTTTCGCGTA
>CAMAUB010000162.1 GCA_945861315.1 Chlamydia trachomatis | reverse complement strand
CTTCCCTTTTGCCTTGACGCAAAAATTTGGCTCGTTGTTAGTGCTATTTTCCTAACAGCTGGTTTTGCAACAATTGGATATTGTGCAGCCACCCATAATATCCATGCTTGGACAGGTATTGGACTCAGCGTAATAGGGCTTGTTGGTTTCATTCCATCGATTCGCTTCATTTCCTCTAATGATTCAGACTTAAAAATTAAGATCAAAGCTGGTGAAAAAATTGTCTCTCATGGAGTGACGTTTGCTTGCCTGGCTGAAGAGGATGGGTTCAAAACATTTCAATTTTCTATCACAAGCTTCGATCCTGATCATTTTAAAGCATGGCTTCTTCAAAAGGCATCTTCACGAAAAAGAGCTATTTTTGAGCAAACTTTATTGTCTCAAGTGGATGGATTAAGAGGGCAATCTCTCTCAATTCGCTACCACCGTGTGACTCAGAGCTGTGATCTTAAATCAGCAAAGCCACAGGAGGCTATAAGGATTAGGTGCGCTAAAGAGTGGTACGATTTTAAAAATGAAAATGAAACCTATATCGACTTTGCCAATGCCTCTACCTTAGGAGGGGGGTGGAGAGATTTTGGCCACGTACAAGAGGAGGTGCTGTTTGAGCAATCTTCTCAACTCGCTCTTTTAGCTTACCTTTCTGATCGAGCAAAGATCACTCCTGCGCCGGCTAAAGGATTCCCTTTTGTTGTTGAGAGTGTAGAGATGCAATACAAAGTTCCAGAGCGTTATTATGGAGAGAAGAAGTTACAGGATGTAGATCCCCATTCATTTGTTCCTGAAAGATTTGAAGGGGGCAGAGCTGTGACTATTACCGGCATTGCAGCGACATGCTGGACGCTTCAAGGCGCTTACTATCACCACGACGATCTTAACAACAACTTTCAGGCAATTTATCGTGCCTGTTTGGCTGAAAAAAAACTTCATCCAACTAATCCTGTTGTCCATACGGGGGCTTGGGGATGTGGTGCTTTTAATAACAGCGAGAAGACAATGACGCTTTTACAAATGTTTGCTGCCCAGATGGCTGGTGTAAGTATTGTTTTTCATGGCGTTGACAATCCTCTCAATCCACACTATACACAAGAGTTCATTGAAGGAGAAGCACGCAAACTATGTCAACGTACTGAAACTCCTCATAAGCTTTTCGAAGAAATTTTACGAAGGCAAACCTATCCAGAATGGCGAACCAAACAGTTAAAGTTAAAGTAATTCCCAAAGCAAGAGCCGATGCTGTTGTTGGTTTTGAGAATGGAGAGCTCAAAGTAAAAGTCATGGCTCCTCCCGATAAAGGGGAGGCTAACCGATCTGTTTCTCGCTTACTTGCCAAACACTACAATATCCCAATACGAGATGTTATTCTTCTCAAAGGAGAAACCTCACGCCATAAAATCTTCTTATTGGAATTAGGGCCCGTAAGTGAATAACAGTGCCCTTATTGCCTTACGGGCCCTTACCTGAAAATCCAGAAGATAAAGAAAAAAAGTAGCGAAGGGAAAAGCGCTCCGAGGAAGATATTCATAAAAGAGATTCTTCCTTGAAATGAGTCGCGCAAAATGGAAATACCAATTGGATTAGGAGCGTTAGCGACAACGCTTAGTCCACCAGCCGCCATGGCACCGGCAATAACAAGGTACCGATTTAGAGAATCTAGGTTTGGTATACCAACCACAACGTAGCCTACTGTGGCATTATCAACAAATATAGAGAGAATATAGCTCAAACCTTGGGAAGCAAAATAGGAAGTATTTTGGATCATTGGTATGATCCACCACCCCTGTAGTTCACCATGAATAATTAAACTGGCGAAGAAAAAGGCAACTAGAATGGCTCCCTTTAAGTGCAGGTCTCCCTGATAGAAGGAGGTTGCTCTATAAAAGCCTAAGAAGAGTAGAAAGATACCCACAAAAATTGGGGCTGAATCACTGGCAAGTACAATGCCGACGCAGAAGATAATATGAATAATGGTAATCCATAGTGGTGTTGGCTGCGCCACATTTCCCTGTTTGGCAAAAGGAAGCTTTTTAGGGAATGTTTTGGCAAACTCCTTTCTAAAAATCATGTAATAAACAAAATTGGCTATAAGGATGCCCATAATAGCCTTCCATCCAAACATCCTAAACATATCTGAGCTAGTCCATCCCCAATCTTTGGCCACAAAAAAAAGGGCTCTAGATGAAAATGAAGCCAACATCCCCCCAACAGAAACATTAGCAAAGAGCAAACCAAATGTCGCATATTGAAATGCTTTAGACGGTTTGTAGTTGTAGAATTTTACAACAAGTAAAAGAGAGCTGATTGCCATAGCCCCTGACTCTTTGATCAAAGAACCAAGAAGAGGACCTATGGTCAAGATTGTCCACCACCAAGCTGCGGGCGTATCTTTTCCAAGTTTAGCAATCCATTCAAGCACCCGTTCAATAAACATAAAAATTGGGCGCGAGCCTATCACAACAACAATCACCATCATATAGATAGCGTCGTTGAAGCTGCGCGCATTGAGATAGTCGATAAGAGCTGGCCATCCTAGGTGAGCTGTATACCAAATAAAAAGAGGGATGAGCCAAATTCCAAAAATCACTTCAACTTCACTTAGAAGATAGAGCACCTCGGAAGAGAAGTGATACGCCTTCCATCTTTTTTCATCTTTTTGTTTTTTCATCTTGAGGTAGTGAGAAAAATCATAGACAAAGGGACTTAAAAACGTATGTACTATGGCTAAACCAAAAATAATGGTTGCAGCAAGCTCAAATGCAGAGGGAATCATCATACTACGGCATTCTTTTCATGAGTTAAGCGAATCACAATCCAAATAAAAAAGCCTGTGAGCACTAAATTCAGAGCCAATGAAAGGCCTGCAATTGTCGTGAGATAGCCCCCAGCTCCATGTTGAATGGCCAAAACTAAAATCCCAGCTCCAACTTCTCCTCTTGGAAACATCCCAACACAAACAGCAGCACGATTGCGAAGATTGGCCTCTTTTCTGTAGCAGAAAATAGGGAAACATTTGCCAAGGTTAGAAAGTACCGTGATGATCAAGACATGAAGGGTAGTCATCCAAATGCTGTATTTTCCCAAAACAGCTCTCGGCAAGCAGAGGCCCACTAGAACCATAAAGATACATTTTACACTTCGTTCAAAAATTACAAGAGGGCGTTCTTCAGCCTCGAAAAAGGCGTGTTCATGCACATGTTTTTTATTTTGACGTGGATCGTGCGGGTTATAAAGAACGCATCCCCATACAAAAGCTGGTAGAAGAATTTCAAGCTCAATTTCAAAAACTGACTGAAATAGAGCAAGAAAAGAAGTTAAAACAATGCTGTAAACAAATAGCCAAACCCTCCCTGATGGAAGTCGAAAGCGATGAGGATAGAACCATGCTAGAAGAAGAAGCGCTGCAATAAAAAAGATAATAGTGATCAGGCGAATTT
>CAMAUB010000161.1 GCA_945861315.1 Chlamydia trachomatis | reverse complement strand
CGATTTTTCTACTTATGATCTGAGCTCTTTGCAAAAACAAAGTGGTCGTATATTTCAGTTCTTTTTTTCAAAAGGGTTCAAATCTCACGATGAGCTCATTCACCTTAACACCTTTGTTGGCCTTGAATACTACCTCTCTATTGCTACAGAGCGTCGTGCGTATGATGGTTTTATTGAGATAATCATAGATAAATCTGCCCCTGAGCTTAGAGAAGAGCTTGCTGAAATTGAAAAAAATATTGACCATCTTGAGATCGAACTTTCTTCGATGGCCCATCATAAATCTCTGCTTCAGAAAGGTTTGATCAATGCACTTAACCGCTATCATTTAAGTGAGGCAATCGACAAGGTTGATACATATATTGAAGATAAAGCATTTGCAGTAGAGGCGTGGGTTCCAAAAAACAAGCGCACTCTTTTAGAAGGGCTCACTTTAGAGCTCGACCTGCTGCTTGAGCCGATTCAAATTGAGAAGAGTGACAAACGTCCAACATTTTTAGAAAACAAAGGCTTAGCCAGACTTGGAGAAGATCTTGTTGGTATCTATGATACTCCTGGCTCAAAAGATCGCGACCCCTCTCTTTGGGTTTTTATTTTTTTTGGTATCTTTTTCTCTATGATTGTTGCCGATGCAGGCTATGGAATGCTTATCTGCCTTATTTCTATTTATATCTACCATAAATATGGAAAGAAAAAAGAGGGGGCAATGCGTCGTTTTTCAAAGCTATGTCTTGCCTTATCTATAGGGTGTATCTTTTGGGGAATTATGCTTACTTCATTTTTTGGAGTGCCTGTTTCTCCAAACAACCCTATGCGCAAAGTTTCAATCATCCATTACGTCGTGCAGCAAAAAGCTGAATACCTCATGTCAAAGAAAGGAGCGGCTTATAATGAAATTATCAAAGAGTACCCAAAACTTGCTGATGCCAAAACACCCATGGAATTTTTGACGACAATCAAAAAGCAGACAGATACGGGCGAAAAATATATTATCTATGACAAATTTTCCGATAACATTTTGATTGAACTCGCCATCTTTGTTGGATTTATTCATATCTGCCTCTCTTTTATTCGCTATCTGGATAGAGCTTGGGCAGGACTTGGTTGGGTGATCTTTATGATTGGAGGCTACCTCTTCTTCCCACAAATGATCGATGCAACCTCTTTTATTTATTTTGTCTTTAAAATCCCTCAAGTTGGAACTCCAATTATTGGCCTCTACATGATCTATTCTGGGATTGCGCTTGCTGTGATTCTCGCTATCGTCCAGAATCGACTCGGTGGACTTGGTGAGATTCAACTTGTTATCCAAGTATTTTCAGATGTGATGTCTTATTTGCGTATCTATGCACTCTCACTTGCTGGCATGATTATGGCCACAACCTTTGATCACATTGGAACAACAGTGCCTTTTTACATTGGAATTTTTATTTTGATCGCAGGTCATACAATCAATTTCGTCCTCGCATTGATGGGTGGAGTGATTCATGGCTTGCGTCTTAACTTTATTGAATGGTACCATTACAGCTTCGTAGGTGGCGGTCGTAAATTCCGTCCCCTATCTCTGTTACAAATTGATTAGGAGAAAAAAATGAATTATGATGTCGTCGGACCAGCTCTTGTCTTAGGATTATCCAGTATTGGGAGCTCAATTGGATGTGGAATTGCCGGGATGGCCTCCCACGCCGTGATGGCACGTGTAGATGAAGGACATGGAAAGATGATCGGAATGTCAGCGATGCCTTCATCTCAAGCGATCTACGGATTTATCCTCATGCTCCTTATGAATGCTGCCATTAAAGATCAATCACTCTCTGCTTTAGGTGGTGTTGGGATTGGTTTTTGTATTGGATTTGCACTCCTCTTTTCTTCTTGGATGCAGGGCAAGTGTTGCGCAACAGGAATCCAAGCTTCAGCTAAGCAACCTGCCGTTTACGGTAAATGTTTTGCTGCAATAGGTATTGTTGAATCCTTTTCACTTTTTGCCTTTGTCTTTGCCCTTCTTCTACTATGAGAATAGACGTCTTGCTTCTTCTCTCCCTTCTTTCGGCATGTAGTCACACACCTGCAATTACAGCTCGCACTGAATACTTTAATGAGGGGTATTTGGCCAGCTCTCGAATAGAGACGCCAGACCCCTGCCGCACCTGTTTTAATGGGCAACAGATTGTGATGAACTGGAATTTGCAAACGCGCTGCTTGCCAGCGACCATTGTTCTTTCAGTACGTTATGGCAACCATGAATTTGATGAAGTAGTCCATGAAGTGAATGCTCCCGCAGGCTTTTGGATCTTCCGTCTACTCAATCAAGAGTATTGGGATCGGCAAGGTATTCTCTCCTATAGCGTTAGACTCTATTCTGGTGAAACGCTGATCAGTGCCTGGAACCACCATCTTTGGGCTGAACAGATCTATATTGAAGGTGTATAATTCACTAACTTGAAGAATTGGATTCGAGCTTTGAAGCAGCCGAAATTCCAATTCTTCAAGTTATTTGGGTATACATCAATTTTCTCTTTCTATAAACTTCTCTCATGCGTCATCCAGAAAAAATCAGAAATATTGCCATTATCGCTCACATTGACCATGGAAAAACAACCATGCTCGATGCCCTTTTACGCCAATCTAAGGTCTTTAGAGAAAATCAAGTCGTTGCTGAGAGAGTGATGGACTCGTACGATCAGGAGAGGGAGAGAGGGATCACTATCTTCTCGAAACACACTTCTGTTTATTATCATGACTTTAAAGTTAATATTATCGATACCCCCGGTCATGCTGATTTCTCTGGAGAGGTGGAACGTGTTCTTGGAATGGTAGACACAGTACTACTGATTGTTGATGCAAAAGAGGGGCCAATGCCTCAAACCCGTTTTGTGTTGTCTAAGTCGTTGAAGATGGGAATTTGTCCAATTGTTGTTCTCAATAAGATTGACCGTCCACATGCTGACCCCGAACGGGTCTTAAACGAGACATTTGACCTTTTTGTTGAACTCGGTGCCAATGATGCCCAACTCGACTTTAAGTATTGCTATGCCTCAGGTCTGAAAGGATATGCTTACCTAGATGAACCATCAGATAATTTCGATACATTATTCAATATAATTATTGCCCTGCCGCCGCGTATGTTAGGAAGTTTAGACAATCCTTTCCTCTTCCAAGCAGCGACTATTGCTTACAATGACTATGTTGGACGCCAAGCGTGTGGTCGAATTTTAGAAGGGCAGATTCATAAGGGCAATCAAGTCTACCATAATGGAACTAAATCAAGGTTTACAATTACTCGTATTGAAGGACATCTTGGTTTGGAAAAAGTTGAAATGGAAGAGGCAGGAGTTGGCGATATTGTTCTTCTTTCAGGAGTTCCAGAGGTAACAATTGGAGACACATTATGTGATCCAGCTCATATTAAAGAACTTCCTCCGATCAAAATGGATGAGCCGACAGTTTCTGTCGATATATGGGTTAATAATGGACCTTTTGTTGGA
>CAMAUB010000160.1 GCA_945861315.1 Chlamydia trachomatis | reverse complement strand
CTGCTCATGCAGCTTGATCTTAATAATGTGGCGGTTAGTCATGGTGCTGCGTGTTCATCAGGTGCTTTAGAACCATCGCACGTGTTGCTCAATATGGGATTGCCAAGAAGTCTTGCTCGTGCATCACTTCGTTTCTCTTTGAGTCGTCTAACATCGCAAGAAGAAATAGATCAAGTTGTTAAGTTTTTAATGTTGACGGATTTGACTCCAAGAAGAGTCGTCTCTTCTGCTGTAAATTCAAGCTGATCAATCACTATGCTATCGCCGTTATGTGGGGGGTGGTTTAAATGTGTGGTCATAAGTTGCGCAAGTGTGACAGCTCCTTTTGTGGGCAGGCGTGTGCCATACTCTTCATTGAAGTCGGCAATTGTTTTGTTTCCAGGAAAGGTGCGTTCAATCAGTGGAACTGTGATTTTTGGGACTTTTTTGGGTGTTGTTTTCATCTCGCAGAAGATCACTTTTAAGATGGTTTTTAGAGTTAATAGTCCAACAGCTGATCCTTTAGGGCCCAAGACAACTGAAACGGTTTGTTTATTGCGTCGAAATTGTTGTAAAATGGCGGTCAGCTTGCTTCCCTGTATGATGAACCAAGGCGAGTGGGCAAAATCACGAACTAGCGCTTCATCTGGAAGTTGAACAAGCTCTTTTGGAAAGGCTATACCGACGATATTGGCAGGGCTTTTATGATAAATGGGATAATAGGGTTGTTTGTGCACTGCCATTTTTTGTCTAAAAGTAGCAATGTTGCACGTTGTAGGCAGTAGCTCAATCTGGTCAATCTTAGTCATAGCATCATCGGCTCTTTGGTTGCGAAGTGAGAAGATGTTGGCTACAACAAGGTTAAAATCATCACTTTCTTGTTCTTGAGTTTCAAGAATTTTCTGAAGTTCTTCGCGTGATAGGTCAAGTTCGAAGCTCTTCTTATCTTTACCAACAAAGTGATAGATTAGGCGTACTACAAGACTGATGACCCAGATTAGAGGGGAGAAGATGCGGTAGGTGAAGTAAACAATTGGGGTTCCAAGCATGATGACGTGTTCTGAGCAGCGACGAGCTGCAAAGAGGGGAGTGAGCTCAGCAAAAATAACAACTAAGAAAACTTGTGTAATAGGAGCTAGATCTGGATCTAGATGCATGGATGTATATAATTCTCGAGCCGACTGGGAGCCAACTTGAAGAGCAATATTGACGCCAAGCATGATAGAACCAAAGAGTCGGTATGGCTTTTGCAGAAGATATTGAAGCCAAATGGCACGCTTGTGTCCTTTACTGACATAGTACTGAAGGCGGATGCGATTAAAGGAGAGAGCCGCCATTTCGATCATCCCATAGCACCCCTGGATGAGAATGCACAAGAAGGTGATAGAGATCCAAAAAATCATTTAAGCCGCCTAATATAGGCTCTGAGAATCCGATTAGGGTCAGAGGCGAGAATTTGGAAGAGATAATTTTTCCATGTGTAGGTTGTTCCGCACTTTGGAATTTCACCAAGTTGTTCTGTTAGCCAACCCCCTAAAGTAACCATGTTATTTTCTGAGGGGAGAGAGCTTCCCATAAGGGATTCAAACTCGCTAAGTTCAAGTTTGCCACTTGCGATGAGTACATCGTTAGACGGTTTTGAATAGCGGCTGCTCTCAACGCGTCTATCTGCAATCTTTCCAATAACCATTTCGTAGAGATCTTCAACTGTAAGAAGGCCGCTAATGAGTCCATATTCATTAACGACTAAGGCCATAGACTCATCATCTTGAAGGAAGCGATGTAAGAGAGCGCGTGATAGAGTCGTCTCTGGAGCGTAGAACGGTTTTTTTAAAAGGGGAAGTAAATCTTCTCCCAAAACAATGGTGTGACGGTGTGTTAAATAGTCGTGGCAAGCTAGAATTCCAAGTACATTTTGGAGCTCACCTCTACAAACAGGAATTCTTGAGTGTGCTTTCTCTTTGAAGTAGCTTTGTAATTTGGAAATAGGCTCATCAATATTGTAATAAAGAATTTCGTCTCTAGGATGCATCCTCTCTTTGATGGGATGAGTACCAGTGGCGAGATAGCCAGAAATCCATTGCACTTCATCGTGGTCTAAGATGCCCGCTTCTTTTGAACTTTTCAGTAGATAGTGCATCTCCTCTTTTGAGGTTTCTTTATTTTGCTTTAGAAAAAAAAAGAGTGTGCGTGAAATTCGTGTGGTAATAGCAGTGATAAAGTGACGCAGTGGTCCTAGGATCTTTTGTAGAAAAAAGATAATAGGGGCAATGCGGTAGGCAATTTGCGTATTGAAGGGTAGTGCTAGTGTTTTAGGGAGGATTTCTCCAAAAAAAACGATGATAATCAATGGCACACCAACTTTAAATAGCCAACTTGAATAGTCTCCAAATAGATTAGCAGCAGTGTTTTGAATAAGTATATTGGCGCAAATATCGCAAAAGACAAGAGTCACGAGTAAGTCATGGGGATTGCTTAGGAGTTTGACTACACGGCTTTTTTTGGTGTCGCTTGCATAGCCTTTAAGATCTGAAGAGCTTAAGGAGAAAAGTGAGACTAGGGATGTTGCCAGAAAACCAGAAAGGAGGGTGAAAAACAGAAGAAGAAAAAGGAGGATGTAAAATGTCATTTAATATCCAAATCCAATTCTTTAAAAAAGACTATCTTCTGATTTTCTGGTACAAGTCCAAGTTTACGCATGAGTGTCAACTCAATCCAACTTGGATCATTTTGAGCAACGATTTGCTCATCTAAAAGAAGCTGTTCATTTTTGGCGTGGAGAACAGATTCTTTTAATACGTCAAGTTTTGCTTGAAGACTCTTTTCAATCGCTACTTTTTTTCTGCTCGTAAGGTCGTAGGTAAACAGGCAAAGAAGGACAAAAAGAACCATCCACCACGATTTGATTACAAGTTGATCAAATAGCTTTGAACTTTTCATACAATTGGTGTTGTAATTCCCATCTGTTTTAAGTATTTACCCTTTTTATCTGCATAGGATGTTTCGCAAACCTCAGCAGCTTCAAAAAAGATCACTTGCGCAATCCCCTCGTGAGCATAGATTTTGGCTGGTAGTGGTGTGGTATTTGATATTTCAATGGTGACATGCCCTTCCCATTCAGGCTCAAATGGTGTCACATTGACAATGATACCGCAGCGGGCATAGGTTGATTTACCAAGACAAATAGTCAAAATATTTCGAGGAATTCGAAAATATTCGATACTTCTTGCAAGAGCAAAGGAGTTCGGGGGGATGATACACTCATTGGTCACCATATCGACAAAGGAGTCTTCGGTAAAATTTTTAGGATCGACTATCGTATTGTAAACATTGGTAAATACCTTAAATTCATCCGAGACCCGCAAATCGTAGCCATAGCTTGAAACTCCATAACTTATAACTCCATTTCTCACTTGATTGCTTTCAAATGGCTCAATCATTCCCTCTTTTGCCATTCTTCTAATCCATTTATCTTCTTTTATTGTCATGGGTTCCTTTTATAACCTGAGTTTTTAGTTGGTAACCTGAGTTTTGGGCTTATCCCGCAGATCTTCA
>CAMAUB010000159.1 GCA_945861315.1 Chlamydia trachomatis | reverse complement strand
GCCGCTATCTTAGCCGCTTTTTCATTCACTTATCAAGATTTTTGTATCAAGATTGTCTTATATTCAGCTCAGAGCAGTATATAATTGCTCTTTATAAAACAGATGAACACCCAATGATAACAGCCACAAAACGCATTGGCGCAAACATCAGTGCCTATCTCATCTTGAAGCAGAAGGGCAAACTCTTGCTGCATTTGAGGAAAAATACAGGCTACTGCGATGGAATGTGGAGTTTGATTGCAGGCCATGTAGAAGGGGGAGAATCAGCCACTGATGGGATGATTAGGGAAGCACATGAGGAAATTGGGATTAAGATCGAACCTTGGCAACTGAAAGTCGTCCACGTAATGCATCGAAAAACAAATCGCTTCAATATGGATATTTTTTTCGAATGCGCATCCTGGGAGGGGACGATCATCAACCGCGAACCTGATAAGTGCGAACGTATTGCATTTTTCCAATTTGACGCACTGCCGTTAAACACAGTGGATTACAATGTCTTGGTCTTAAAGGCTATTTTGGCAGGGAATTTCTATTCTGAATGTGGGTGGACGCCATCTTAGAACATGGAAAATGGAGCGCCCGCAAGCTCTTATGAATAAGAAACATTCCACAGTAGAATTTGTCGATAAACTTCCCAAGGAAGTGGAAGAAAAAATGCACAAAGATCTCGTCGAATACGAATCTAGTCATGGGATTGATGTAAATTATAAAAAATTCGCAGTTATTCTCAAGGATGAACAAGGGGATGTGCTTGGTGCTCTCAATGCTTTCACCGCATATGCAGAAGTGTATATTGAGGATATATGGGTCTCTCAGTCTTTTCGTGGGAAGGGGTATGGGGAAAAATTATTGCAAGCGCTCGAAAATTATTTCAAAGGCAAAGGTTTCAATAACATCAACCTCGTTACAAGTGCATTTTCTGCACCAGAATTTTACAAGAAATGCGGCTTTACAGTTGAATTTGTAAGGGAAAATAAAAAAAATCCCCAACTTACCAAGACCTTTTTTATAAAATACTTTGAGGACAAGCTGCAGACGCAAGGCATTCTAATGACCCCCAAAATAGATTTTCGTTTTGCCCCCGCTCAACCTTCTCAAAGATCATTGATCCATGATTGGCTAGGACAAAAGCACCTCAAAGAGTGGATCCATGGAGTTCGGCTACAAAATACCTTGAATGGAATAGAGAAGTTCTTTCAAGAAGACTTAGGCACGATCTATTGGATCGGATACGATGAAGAGATCCCTTTTGCTTTTCTGATTACCTCTGCTCAAGGAGATGATGCGATTACCCTGGATTTGTTTATTTGCAACTTAGACTATCTAGGAAAGGGGTTGTCGGTACCAATGATTCGACAATTTTTGATTAGCCAATTTCCTAGCATAAAGAGAGTTTTGATAGACCCTGAAGCAACAAATACGCGAGCCATCCACGTTTACCAAAAAGTTGGCTTTAAAATCACTGGGGAATTTATTGCCAGCTGGCATTCAGTGCCTCACTACCAAATGGAGCTGAATATGAAAGATCTGTTGAATTTTTAAAAAATAGCTTAATATAGCTCATCGTGTACAGTGAGTAATTAATTGATAGTTTAGTAACCTCAGTTTTGGGTTTATCCAGCAGATATTCAGAGGAGATTTCTCGAAAATTTTTGGGATTTTTTCCGAAGGAAAGGGTCTTGTACCCTTTTCGAGGAAAAAAGCGCAAAAAGATCGAGAAATCTCCTCTGAAGATCTGTGGGATAAACCCAAAACTGAGGTTAGTAGCGGCGATCCATTGAAAGGCCTCAAAAAGATGGAGGCGAGTCCCTATCTTTTGCGCGTGCCGATACAGGTTCTTAAAGAATAATGTGAATACGCTATAGAATTGAGAAGACAGGGTCTAAAATATACTCATCCAAGCTCAAAATGAGGCTTTAACGCGGCCGAAATCCTCATTTTGAGCTTGGATGAGTATATTTTTTACATAGGAAAACTTATTCTTAGCCAGTAAGGAAAAAGAGGGTCGTCGAATAGCACTCTACCCTTTGCTGTTCCCTCTTCATCTAAGATTCCTTTAAGCTTCAAAGCCTTGATAGAATTATGAAGTGCTGGAGCACTTGATATTTCATACTTGACAAGCAACTCCTTTTGAAAAAGTGATTGCTTTTCATTAGCTGCAAGCCTTAATGCCCTTTGCTGTGCCAAAGTAAGAGAATTTAAAAGAGTCTGGTAGGCATAAGCATTTTGCTTTGCAACCGTATCAAGTACTTCTTCTACATCGGCAATATCTACTATTGTTCGTGCCAGGGCTACTAAATGAAAACAAACCATTTGAACATAGTTTGGAGTATCCTGAACTAATTCTCTTAGATGAGCGATAGCTTCTTTACTACATTTAACCCCAACCATTTTGAAACGTGAAATGACCCAATCAGAGAAATTGGACCCAAACGAAGGAAATTCAATGGTTTGACAAGAGCGATATAAGGGACGAGATGGGTCATTTAACATTTCTGAAATTAATCCTTTTCTAGAACCCGTAAAAAGAAAAGAAACGTTAGGCAACTTTTGGAAATGTGTACGGACTGTCGCCTCAAGCCAGCCTTTGTCTTCGAGTTGAGAAATCTGTTGAAACTCATCTAGTGCTACAACGACCTTGCTGCCTAAATTAGTAAGCTCATCTAGCAAGTCTTGAATTCCTACTTTTACATCTTCTTCATCTAATTGTCCTAAATTTAATCCTAAACTTGAACTGAAATTTCCCGTGCTTGGGTCGATATCTAGATTGAGCTGAGGCCTTAAACGCCCTAATTTTTTCCACCAATTCGTCAATCTATTTTTAAATCCCTGTTTTTTTCTTAAAGCTCGTAGGAACTGGCGAAGGAAATCGCGATGAGATGTTACGTTAAAAATGTCAACTAATATACAGCTGTACTCTTCCTTCTCTAAATGCTCGAAAAGATCTAATACAAACGAGGTCTTCCCAAACCTTCGAGGTCCCATTAACACGACATGGATGTGATTCGATAAAAACTGTCGAACTGTATCGGTTAACTCAGGCCTGGGAAAATAGTAGTCTCCACGTACTGGGTTGCCAAATTTAAATGGATTTTCTGTTAATTTTGTCATACACCAATTTTTAACAAAACACTTAAAAATTGGCAAGCACTAAAATCACAAAATCCTTAGACAAATATAATACGTATACGTATAATATAGTCATTAATCAAATCGGGAGAAACCTCATGTTCACACCAAGTCTAGGCTTTGTCCTTCTCTTTGTCTCAAATCCACTAAAAAGCAGTCTCTTTTACCAAGAAATATTTGGAATCAAACCAATCGAAGAATCCCCCACATTTGTCATGTTTGCTCTTAAAAATGGTGTGATGCTCGGCCTTTGGTCCAAGTATACAGCTGAACCGCGCGTTGAAACTTCTGCTGGCGCATTGGAAATATACTCATCCAAGCTCAAAATGAGAATTTCGGCCAGCGTGAAAGCTCTCGCGATTGAACGATCGTAAACGACCCAATATTAAAAATATGGGGTCG
>CAMAUB010000158.1 GCA_945861315.1 Chlamydia trachomatis | reverse complement strand
ATAAGTTGACAAACTCATGCCATCTCGCACAGCATCTTTGAACAACCCTTTCTCGCTCATATTTAATAATATGAGCTTCGAAATGCTTGATCAAATCTACTGCACGGTCTGGCATGATTTTATGAACTTATTTCTTGCAATTAGTATTATCCCGCAGATCTTCAGGGATCTTTCTCGATCTTTTTGCGCTTTTTGCCTCGAAAAGGGTACAAGACCCTTCCCTTCGGAAAAAATCCCAAAAATTTTCGAGAAATCTCCTCTGAATACCTACGGGATAAACCCAAAACTCAGGTTAATAACCTGTTTGTTCAAAACGGCGCCCATTTAGTGCATTCCAGTAGGTTACAAGAACAGAACCATCTGGATTTTGCACCTCAATATTATAGACTGGAAGAAAGATCTGCACAGTACTTTTAATTGCAAAATCATCTCCAAAAGCAATTTGCGCTAATTTTCTAACCTGAGCAATAGAGTAGCGTTTTTTCGACTTTATCGAATATTTTGTTGGCTGAGCAACAAGAGGTTCATTGAGCAGCGTGATGGGAGTATTTTCTAAATGAGGATTTTGAAGATGTAGGCGGAAGTGGTTACCAGAGACAGCAACAAGCTTCTTATTTCGACAGCATGTAATCCACTTATCAACAATATCTGCGTCAGCTTTAAACTTTTGATAGAGGTTTTCTCGATCAATCGCGCCTCCTGCTTCAATGATCGCCTTTAAAATTTTAAAATCATTTTTGGTAGCTTTAGCTAGTAGACAATCTTCAAATCCGTGTGTACGCTCCCAATTAGAGGTATTAATGACCATCTCTCCATCCGTCAATCCCCAAAGTAGAATGCCCTCTTGAGTTCTTAACTGAGGTGTTGTGAACTTTGTCTTCATCATCACATAGGGGTAGAATACCAAACGAGGTTCTAAATAAGCATAATCTTCACCTTTAAGGAGCTCTCTTCGATTACGTTCCATGATCTCTTCAGCTGAGAAGCGAATCTCTAAAGTGCGTAAATCTGTTGAATGGAATTTTTCCTTTACGATCTCTCGTAGATTTGGGAAGCTATCCCAAATAAACCACCCACCTAGAGCAATAGCCCCTAAAAGACACGCAGAAAAAAAAAGACGAATCATATAATTTGTTATAGCAGTTGACATCTTACCCTTGCAATCCCTAAAATTGCCCCACTATGCGTTATATTATCTGTATCCTATTTCTGACTCTCTCTTTGGAAGCCTCATTTACCCGTGTCGGAAACAACTGGTCTGAGCAGCGGTATGCTCCAACACTTTCAGTTCAAGAACACTTTGATCGTGGCTACCAACTTTTATCTGACAAAGAATGGGAAGAAGCGCTTTGTGATTTTTTAGTCATTGGTTATCATTTTAATGAGTCACCTTTTTATGGAGATAGCATATACTACGCAGGCGTTTGCTATTACTTTCTTGCCCATTTCGACATAGCTGATAAATATTTTTCCCACTATCTCAACCTTGGAGGAAGTCTCAAGCATTTCGAAAAGGTCTTTGAATTCAAGTACTTTATAGCTGAGTACTATCGAGAGGGGCGAAAAAAGCACCCATTTGGAATTGAAAGACTTCCGCGAATTGCCTCAGGGAAAAAGAATGCATTAGAGCTCTACGATGAAGTGATCGCCTCACTGCCTAGTCGGGAGATTGCTGCAAAAGCGCTTTATAGCAAAGCGCTTTTCCAAAGGAAGAAAAAGGAATTTAAAGAAGGAATTGAGTCGCTTCAAACATTAATTCGCCGTTTTCCAACGCACCATCTTGCCGCAGAGGCCTACTTGACAATTGGTGATATTTATCTGCAGCAGACAAGGCGAGAGGCGCAAAACCCTGATTTAATTGCTCTAGCTCAAATCAATGCGCAACACTTTGCCAAAAGTTTTCCTGGAGATGAAAGAATCCAGAAAATGGACAATTGCATTATTTCAATGGAAGAGGTTTATGCAGAAAGTCTTTATGACACAGCTCGTTTTTTTGAACGGATGAAAAAACCTCAAGCATCTGCTATTTACTACCAAGAGACTCTCAATCGTTATCCCCATACTAAAATCGCTCAGAAAAGCCAAGAGCGTCTTGATAAGATCAAATGAAAAAAATAGACATCCTTCTTGCCTTAGTTTGTCTGACCGCTTGTGGTTATCACCTTGGGACTGGCTCATTAGCCTCTCGCTATCAAACAATTAGCGTTCCATATGTAAAAGGAGATAGTGAAGGCATTATGACTGCTGCTCTTATTGAAAAAGTTTCAACTCAAAGTATGATCCGCTACACTAATACAGATGGTGACCTACTGCTCAAAGTTTGCATAGACAAACCTAAGGGGCGCAATATTGGCTTTCGCTATGCACCTAAAAACTCTAAGGTAGTTGTTGCTAATGAAGGACGTTTGACTCAAACCGCAACAGTGACGCTTGTCGATTGTGAAAATTGTTGCACCGTTTTAGGTCCTTTTGAAGTAACTGCCATCTTTGATTATGATTTTGAACCAGATATGGGAACTGTGAATCAACACGCTTTTTCTTTAGGGCAGCTAGAAATGAATAGTTTGGCAAAAGATGCTGCAACACCGGCGCTCCATAATCTGCTTGCAGAAAAGATCGTTGACTATGTAAACAATAGTTGGTGATGAAATTTGATGCTGATCTAAAGCAGCTCCATAAAATGTTAGCGTACGTTGTCCAAGAGGGGCAAAAAGTGGATTTGCCTGAAGATCTTCTGGGTACCATGGAAATGTGCTGTGAGGAGGCGCTTGTCAATATTATTTCTTATGGGAACCCATCTGCCCAGTTAGACATCAACTGTCATAGCCATAAACACCGTTTTGAGGTGACTATTCGAGATAGTGGAACACCTTTTAACCCAATTGAAAGTGACATCGACCCGCAATTTGATGTCCCTATAGCTGAAAGGGAGATTGGAGGACTTGGAATCTACATAATTCGCACAATGCTCGATGAGTCGTGCTACCAACGCCTCGGTAATGAAAATATCCTTAGACTCACCCTTCGCTTAGACGCCAAAAGCCCATAAAGAGATTAGGGATCAAATTTGATGATCTCTTTCTCATTTTCGTCAATTTGATCGAGGAATTTCTCCAAGATACGCAAGACAAGTCCTGAATGATTATACACCCCAGTTGTAGCAAAGGCCATCTCTAGATGTGGCTTATCTGAGTGGTTCATGGCAATTAACGTATATGTCATGGGGGTCTCTTCAATGAGCTGAGGAACTATCCAGACTGCGAACCGCTCGTTAAAAAGTGTGAGTTTCTCAGAAGATTCAATGACATAGAAGCTTTGGGATAATGTTGAATCATCTGCAGTATTATCTTCAATATGTAGCAAGTCAAGCTCTTGCAATAGCTGCAAATCAACTTCAATTACACCATCGGGAAGATAGCTTTTCAAGTTTGTGATGTACTCTTCAAAATGCTCTTCCAATGCAGATGGATCATCCATACACTATTTACCTGAGTTTTGGGTTTATCTCGCAGATCTTCAGGGATCTTTCTCGATCTTTTTGCACTTTTTGCCTTGAAAAGGGTACAAGACC
>CAMAUB010000157.1 GCA_945861315.1 Chlamydia trachomatis | reverse complement strand
TTTTTTGTCGCATTTCGCGATCTCTGCGCTCTCTGTGTGCTCTGTGGTTTAATGACTTGCGCTAGACACCCCCTATCTGAGTAGTTACAAAACATCTTGAATTAAACGATTGTTTTACGGCTTCTGAGTATCGAAGACGATAACCCCAGAGCTCTGTAGATATCTACTTGCTCTCCCTCCCGACTTTGACAGTTTGCAATGCATAATCTTCTAAATAAATAACTCACCTTACGCATTTTTTCCCTTCACAGAGTGAGCGAGGGGATCAAAATGCGAAGAGTGAGACGAAGAGCAACTTTATAAAGTTGGTCGAGGAACACTCTGAAGCAGGTTGGCCTCCGCAGCCACTCTGTGAAGAGGAAAAAATGCGTAAGGTGAGTAAATAACTTAAATCGAAAATTTCAGGCACTACAAGCTGTTTCAAGAATGGTTATACGCTTCGGTAAAATCTCTAATGTTTTAAAAATATTTTCTGCATCTTGCGATAGGGTCGATTGCATTTTGCCAGATCTACTTGTATTGATGTCTTCAAAGAACATTGTATGTACCTGAGACAGGGCATATCGTATAAATCCGGAATGATAATTTTGACCTGCGTGAAAGCCTCGCGATTGATAGATCGTAACTGACCCAATATTAGAAATATGGGGTCAGTTACGATCTATCAAGCCCGAGAGCTTTGACGCGGTGAAAATTATCATTCCGGATTTAATCGATTATAAGCCTCTTCTAACCTACCCCTAATCTCCTGCATTAGAGTAAATGCATGGTCTATTTCCATACGCATTTTTTCAAGTTTCCCCATTTCCTGGGTTGGCTTGACCTCTTTCACACCGCAAGTAGCTTCCATAGAAGCTTGTTTTTTGGCAGTCAGGCGATTTATCATCCCCTTGCCGCTAATTCCTGAAATTTCTTCACTCATCACTTTGCCCAATCAATTGGTTCCTTCCCTTGTCTTTTAAGCAAATCATTGATTTTTGAAAAGTGTCTGCATCCAAAAAATCCAGAATAAGCTGAATATGGAGAAGGGTGAGCTGCACTCAAAACATGATGTCGCTGCGTTGTCTTAGATAAAATAGTGCGACACTTTTCTTGTGCCGATTTTCCCCATAACACAAAAATGACAGGATCTGAGCGCTGGCAAAGAGCTTCAACAACTGCATCCGTAAATTTCTCCCACCCCTTTTTTTGGTGAGATGCAGGGGACTTTGCACGCACAGTCAGTGTTGCATTGAGCAATAAGACTCCCTGTTTTGCCCAACCCATCAAGCAACTTCTATCTGAAAAAGGAATTTTACAATCTTCCTCCAACTCCTTAAAAATATTTTTTAACGATGGAGGTTGTCTTACACCTTCAGATACGCTAAAACTTAAGCCGTGTGCTTGATTTTCTCCATGATAGGGATCCTGACCCATGATAACGACTTTTGTAGCATTGTAGGGGGTTGCATTGAAGGCAGAGAAGACATTTTCTTTAGTAGGATATACAACAGCCTCCAGCCTCTCTTGTGCAACAAATTTAGCCAGCTCCTTGAGATACCCTTTGGACCACTCATTCTTGAGCGCTTCAGCCCAACTCGCTTCTAATTGAATGGGAGGTAGTGACATATCAAATATTCTAACTCACCAGACACAATTCATTCAACTTGATACCAAGCAAATCTTTAATTTTTCAAGTTGTTTTGGTATTATTTCTCGTCTAGTATATAACATCCTTCCTGGCTATATCTGGGTGTAGCGCAGCTTGGCTAGCGCACTTGCATGGGGTGTAAGAGGTCGGAGGTTCAAATCCTCTCACCCAGATTCTTTAGAACCAAATACTAGGACTTGAAATGAACTATGCTATCGAAAAGCAAAAGAAGAAATTTTTCATTGGTCTTGAGCTGAGAACAAATAACGAAGAATGTTCTTCAGCAATGCCTGCTCATAAGGAAAAGTTTTTCAAGGAAAACACCCTTGCAAAAATTCCGAATAAGTTAAATGACAACATGCTCGCACTCTATACTGACTATGAAGGGGATTATACCAAACCTTATTCATGGATTCTTGGATGCGAAGTTTCTAGTTTAAATGAGATACCCGCAGGACTTGTCGGTAAAGTCATTTTCGAATCAAAGTATGCTGTCTTTACAACGCAGGGTGAATTTCCCCAAGGATTAATGGCTGCCTGGCAAGCTGTGTGGAAATCAAATCTCTCTCGCTCCTACACAAATGATTTTGAGCTATACCGTTCTGATTTTAATCCTCAAAAAAATCCTGAAGTAAAGGTTTACATTGCTATCAATAAAGTAGATCCATATGAAAATAGAACGAAATAGCCTGTGCATTTGCGGAAGCGGCAAAAAATTCAAAAAATGCTGTTTGCCATTATTAGAGCATAAACCTATTCAAGTGGTTTCTCTGCTTTCTGACATGCATGAGGCTTGCGATAACGCTCTGGCCCAAATTGAAGCGGGTAACTTATTGAGCGCTGAAGTGGAAGCTGAACGTCTATATGACTTGTATCCAGACGACGATATAGTAAATTTCCTCCAAGGTGTTTGTCACATTCAAAGAGAGTGTTATAAGGAGGCAATTTCTTTTTTTGACAAGGCCATTCAAATCAATCCATGGTTCTCTGAAGCTTATTTCAATTTAGCGAGTTTATATCGCGAAGAAATAAAAATACCTCAATCCGTTGCCTGCTTTAGAAAAATTATCGAAATTGAAGGAGAAGATGGAGATGTTGCAAAATCAGCCAAAAAAGAGCTCGATTGGCTCGACGAAATGCTCCAAAAAATTTCAGGAGAAACTTTGGAGGAATATCTCCAAATCTTAATAATTTATAATGAAGCTTTTGCATGCTTGAAAAGAGAAGACTATCCGAAAGCAATTGTTCTTTTTCAACAGGTGATAGCATTAAGTCCCGATCATGTACAATCTCATGGAAATATAGCCTTAGCCTATAGCGCTCTTGGTGAACAAAAAATGGCTCTTCAATACTTGGACAAAGCATTGCTTCTAGACCCAACTTATGAACCAGCTCAACACAACCGAAAGAATATTATCAGGCTGAAAGAAGGAGAAAAGAGCCCTTTCATGAGGGAAGAGGTTTCATATTACGCAAAAAAGTATGAATCAGAAGGTCAAAGAAAACAGAAGCCGATATTAATAAAAATCTAAAAAGGAATTTTCTCATATTTGCGGTGATTTACCAAGGTTATGTCAAGTCTAATCGAGAGTCTGACTATCGAAAAGCCTGGAGTACAGTAGCCCGGTACTTTGTTGAACAACGGGGGGCAATCGGTTCTGGCCTCCATCGAACATCCGATGGACTATGGTTAGCATATTCTCGATAGCCTGATATAGTCGATTAAATCCGGAATGATAATTTTGACCTGCGTGAAAGCCTCGCGATTGATATATCGTAACTGACTCAATATTAGAAATATGGAGTCAGTTACGATCTATCAAGCCCGAGAGCTTTGACGCAGGTCAAAATTATCATTCCGGATTTAATCGACTATAAGGTGGAGACTTCTTGCGCAAGAGGTCTTCTATTGGGATTGACTCGGTCTTTCAAAGCGCGATAGGAAGATAGGTA
>CAMAUB010000156.1 GCA_945861315.1 Chlamydia trachomatis | reverse complement strand
GAGCGAGTTAAATACTCCCCAGCCTTTTGCGTTTCATTGGTTTTTTGATAGAGGCGACCAATTTGATAAAGGTAGTAGGCATTATCAGGATCGGTGATTAAAAGCTTTTTCCACTCTAGAATCGCTTGGTTTGCATCCCCTTCCCGCTCAAAATGATCAGCCCTCTCTTTTTGTGTGCGTTCAATCTCTTTTTTCTCATTGCTCAATTTTTCGAGTGTCGCCGCCTCTTCTCGTTTTTTCACCTGAGCTAATCCTAGCTGAGCTGATTCGTAATCGGGAACACGCTCTAAAACAGCACTAAAAAGTTTTTGTGCTTGGTCAAAATGGTCGGTCCAAAGATAGATATAAGCTAAGGCTAACATAGCATCAATATTCTCTTTATCTTGCTCTAAACTCTGTTTTAGAAATTTTTCTGCTCTCGCATACTCTTTTAGACGAGAGTAGTTCCACCCAATGTGATAGAGGTAGTAGCCATTTTCTGGATCACTTTTTTGTAGTTTTTGCCATGATATAACTGCTTTGCGATAGTCTCCCCCTTTTTCAAGCTCTTGCGCATGCTCAACCTCTTGAGCACGATTAAGTGGAGGCTCCTGCTGCTTTTTATCAAACCAACCGCAAGATGTCACAATCAAAAGCAAAGAAGCGATCATCCAATTCTTCAAGTCGTTTGAGAATAACTTATTAACGGTTTTTTGCATTCACTTCCCGGGTGCGGATGAGCTGAAGTCCCTTTTTTGCTCCTTCATAAGTGGGATCAATGGCTAATGCTTCTTTAAATAAAGCCCTAGCCTTCGCATTCATTCCTAAATCATAGTATACATAACCTAAAATAACTTTTGCGTCTGCATTTTTGGAATTAATTTGAAGAGAACGCAAGAGATAACCCTCTGCTATTTTCTCTTTGTTCATCGCATAATATATGCGGCCAATATGATAAAGGTAGTAGGCATTGTCAGGATGCTCTGCATCCAACTTCATCCAAATAGCCAACGCTTGTTGATATTGGTCCCTTTTTTCAACCTTCTGGGCATATTGCATCAATTTTACTTCTTCTTCACTTGGCTTTGCAGTAGACTTTTGATCACTCACTTCAAACTCTTGACCATTGACCAAAACAAGTCCATTTTTTGCCTCTTGATTACCTGGATACTCTTTAAGGACATGCTCAAATTGATTTTTTGCACTAGCATAGTCTCCAAGGGCAAAGAAGACGTATCCTAACTTAACCCCCGCCTTTACATCTTTTGGGTTTAGGCTTAAGGCGTGTACAAGATACATTTTCGCCTCTTCCGGCTTCCCCATTTCGTAATAAAGACGTCCAACTTGATAAAAATAAGGAGCATTATCTGCAGCGCGCGATGCGAGCTTTTTCCACTCAATTAATGCTAGCTCAAGTTTACCATCCATCTCAAGCTGTTGAGCCTCTTTTACACTGACCCCATAAAGAGAGCTTGAAATAACTAAAATCAAAAAACTTAGACCAATTTGTTTTGAAGCTATAGAAGATTTATTCATCATTGAAAAAAAGCCTATAAATTCATATAAGCTCCTGTATACGCAATAGGACCAATTTTTGCCTACAGTTGATATGCCCTATATCCTATGTATCGATCTACAAAACAAGCTAGAAGCGATTCTTTCTGAGCTTGCTCCTGTGTTTGGGTTTACTTATGATCTTGTAGATTCAGAAAAAGAATTCCTTACTAAGCTCGCAAAAGGCGCTTACACAAGCTTGTTAATTGTTGAAGAAAAAAAAACCGGAGATCTTTTTACTCTCTTAAGTAAGTGTGCACATCAAAAACCACTCTCGGTTTGCACACTTGTTGATCAATCAAAAAATGCTAAAGCGTATCGCTCTCTTAAAGCTGAACTAAAAATCGACTTTGTTCTGGAATTACCTGTAATGAAAGAGGAGCTGGCTGCTGTGCTTCGAGTACTTAGTGGTCTTGAGAAGAAAAATGAGAGTGGTGAAATAGACGGGCTCCCCGATGAACTTGTCGAGAAATATCGCATGACAATCTTTGATAAGATTGAAGCTATTGAAGAGCAGATTGTCCAAATTGAAGAAGCGTATGGAGTAAAAGAGCCTCTTGTCGCCCTTCGTAATACAGTCCATAAAATTGCAGGAAGTGCAGGAGCGTATGGATTTGGAGAAGCTGGTCGCTTATGCAAAGCGCAAGAATTATTTCTCTATGACATCTATAATGCTGAGACATTAACACTTACAAAAAAAGAAATTGATGAGAGCAACCAGCGCTTTCTTCGCCTTCTTAAACTTGCCTTTCAAAACATCATCCTACGCCAAGAATCCACTCTTGTAAAAAAAAAAGGTTACCAACAAAAAGGAGAGCAAAAACACCCTACTAAATTGATGCCAGTTTTTCTCTCTCTTGTTTCAACAGACTTGAGTTTAGTGCGACTGTTTCAAAAAATTGCCTCCGAAAGACAGCTCTCACTAGAAGTAGAATCAGATCCAAAAGTTTGTTTACAGAAATGGTCAAGCGCACACGTTCACCCAAATGCCCTTATTGTTGAAGAATATTTTCCATTCACCTCTTATACAGGGCTCGAAGTGATCCATTCTTTGAAAGAAAAATGGAAAGATGTCACTGTTTCATTTGGTCTTCTAACTCTTATTGACGATCTTGAAAAACGAATGCAGTGGTTAACTCAAGGGGTTGAGTACATCTTAAAAAAACCTCTTACAGAAGATAATATCTCGAGTATCTTTGATCAGATTTCAACTAAACGTCATCTCAAACAGATCAAAGCTCTGATTATTGAGGATGATGAAGATGTTGGAGCTATTGAAATGACCGCCTTAGAGCAACTTGGAATGAGTGTATACTACTTACAAGATGAGACACGTCTTCTTAGAACACTAGAAGAGGTGGATCCTGACTTAATTCTATTGGATATCAATCTTCCTCGCTACAACGGCCGCGAGCTTCTACAAACCTTGCGCTCTGATATTCGTTTTAGCAATCTGATTATCGTTGTTGTCACAGCGATTACTGAAGAAGAATTTGATCAGTGGGCATATGCTGCAAAGTGTGATGAAATTATTCACAAACCTATTGATATTCCAATGCTTCAAGCACGCATTTTAAACCTTGTCCAAAGACACACTTCTTTGCAATCAAAAACGCGCCTAGATCCTACAACAGGGCTTTACCCAAAGGACTACTTTTATGCAAAAGTGAATGACCTTTTTGCACGCTCAATTGGAATACAAGCGGCCTTTGCAATCATCAAGTTGGATTTTTGGGATAATCTCTGCTCTCTTTTAGCTCCCCTTGAACTTAAAGACCTTTTAATCCAAATCGCCGAGACAGTGAAATCGTACTTTATCAAAAGATCCCTTGTGGGCTATTTAGACAATGGAAGTTTTGGGCTCCTCTTTCTTAATCTACTTGGAGGAGAGATTGAATTTGTCATCAATGCTTTTTATACAGAAGTTAAAAAAAAAATCCTCATTGCAGGGCGAGCAAACATCAAAATCACTTTGAGTTCGGCAACATCCTTATTTGCAGTTGGAAAACTATCAATAAGCATTGTCATTGGTGAGACAGAAAAAGCGCTTCAAAAACTACAAGAAGAGGGTTCCT
>CAMAUB010000155.1 GCA_945861315.1 Chlamydia trachomatis | reverse complement strand
TCTCACGTTTTACACCTGTTAGTCGACGAAATTCTTCTTCTTTTAAATTTTTTACAATTTCAAATCTCATGGATAGTACCTCACAATTCGGTAGCTATTCTACCAAATTCAAGATTAAAATTTGAGTTTTGAAAGAAGTCTAATAGCTTTTTCCCAAGTAGATACAGCAGCCTTAACATCTATGTATTCTACTAGATTATCAATGGAAGATCGTGTTTCCGCGTCATATACAATCGGAGATTCTCCTCGGAAAAAGTTATGGGCTCCTGGTTTAGGTCCACCAGTTGGGTCTATTGCTTGCAATTCTTTTAAAAAGTGAGCTAATTGAGCAGCAAGCTTTTCTAAATGAGCATCATCAATCTCACAAGTATTTAGACTTTTCCCTTCTATCCATCCATAGATAGACCAATTCCAAGGATATTCTTCAGTTGATTTTCCTTTTGCAATAGGCTGCGCAATAGGAGTTGATAGGCAAGCTGCCAACTTTGGCAGCCACTTATGTTCTAGAAGAACTTTTGATGCATACCTTTGAGCACTGGGCAAACGGATGCTCATCTTATCACCTAGTCGAAAAGTTCGATTATCAGAGCCATTTGGCTCTACGGCCTTAATTGATAGTTTTGAGTATTCAGGGAATTGGGTTTCAATCAGTTTTATCACTGTTTCGACAGAAATATTTAGTTGCTCAGAAAATTGATATTCTAACCAAGTCGAAAACAACTGGAAAGTTTGATCAATGGTAATATGGGTGTTATTAATGATCTTATGGTTGTGCTTTTGACATTCATTTCTTAAAAAAGCTGCCCAATTCATCATATTTTCATCTGCAAGCTCACGATGCCCTCGTAGGGCTAGCCTCTTTGCTCGCTGTTCATCAGAACAATCCAACAAAACGACCTCATAGTCTACTCCATGAAAATCACACGCTTCAGAAATGAAAGAAGGTCTAACTTGAGCATCAAAAATAATATGCGCCTTTAGAAGATTCTCTTTTGCTAACCTTTCGACCCACTCGAGTGTTTTGATCCTTTGCCACTCTTCAATACTACCATACTCCCTCTTCATTTCTTGGAAGGAAGGCACACCAATATCATCGAAGTGAATAAGAGAGCACTGATTTGGCATTACTTGCTCAAGAAGCTTTAATGTGGTTGTTTTTCCTGATCCTGACGCTCCTATAACAAAAAAGATTTTATGTCCTAAAGCTTTGAGAATTATCTTTTGATAAAAAAGGTGCTTTTTTCTCTCGATATAAAGCTCCATCTTCATTGACTTCATCTGCACTTTTTCTCTTAAGCTCAGCATATTCTTGGGCAGCATCAGCGTGAGAGTTGAGATAGTCTCTAAATGCCAATAGCGTTTTCCATTCTATGCTTTGGGGGAAAGTCACATGTAGATGATATCTGCGAATTCCTTCTTGAGCATCAGGGAGATCAACTCGAAAAAATAACCTTTCAGGTACACTACCACTTTCTCGAAAAATATAACCTAGGCTCGCGAGCCTACTTTTCAAGTTGTTTGGGTATATGTTCTCGATGTCTTTTCTTTCAACAGCCAAGGCAATATCAATAATCCCCTTGCCTCCTAAACCAGGCACTGCCGTACTGCCTACATGTTGAACATCACACCATTGCTCTCTTAAAACACCTAAAAGCCTCTTTTTTTCTTGTAAAAATAGTTCTGCGAATAGCTCAGTATACGGTTTGAATACGTATTTTTTTCTCATCAATTTTATACCAAAATAACCTGAAAAAATGCCTATTTAGAGCGCCTAAGGCAATAAAGACCAGACCAAGCGCCCCGGATCGCGGCCTTCTCCACTGCCATGAGCAGGACTAAAAAATTTGAGAATACGATCAACTTCACCACCATTTCGCAGCAATCCTGTCCCATCTCCTATTAGCATTTCTCCAAAAGCAATTGCACTACCACCCAAAGATCGAATTATCCTTTCATGTGCTTCAAGTTTTTCCCGAAGAAGCCTTTTAATTTCATCTTGATTTTCTTTGTCAGAAGCAGAAAGAGCTGCTGTCTCAGCTTTAATAAGACCATTGTCTGAAAAAATAAATCTCTGAAATATGAGACTCTTAGATGATAATTGTAAATTCGATCGTATCTCCCCTTTTATATCTACTCCAGTACTCCAAGCTGCCCATACAACAGCTCTACTAAAGCTATCTATCATCTCTTGCTGCCTAACTGCATCAACCAATTTTAAGATAAGAGAGCACCCTAAATTAAGTTCTAAACTAGAGCCTCTCCTAGAAATCTTAAAGGTATAGTGTCCATCTGTTGGTTCTAGAAAAAAATCATAGGGAACTCTGGATTTTACGGATTTGAACCCTGCCTTAAAATACTCGGTGCTAGCAATGCTAATGGTGAGGTTGCTCTCATCATCCTTGTTAATATGAACATTCAATATTGAATTAAAAGGATGTAAAAGATTGGCTAGCAGATTGATTAGATGAGAAGCTTGACCATGTGCTCCAAATTCATTTTCAAGCACCTGAATCAGAGCCACATGACTCATACTGACAAAAGTTAACACAGGAGGCCCCAAAGCATCGAAAAACTCGTCTTCTTTATCAGTAGTTTCAGCGCCAGCAAGTTCTTCAACACTAACAGGTTCTACTACACTAACAGGTTCTACTACACTAACAGGTTCTAATACACTAACAGGTTCTTTGGTAGCATCTGCAACTTTACTTTGACTGGACAAGAAAATCTTAAAAGTTGCCTGATGTGAATGAGAAAAGATTCTTAAAACAACTCCTACCATCGTCACTGGCAAAAACACTAACCCTACAAGAGCTGCAATAATTCTTTTAATCACTAATTGTATTTTTTGCACAGTCGTACGCAAATGGTTCTTTTCACGACCAAAAGCAATTGACCAACTCTTCATCAAATAATTGCTGAATTTTTCCTTCAAATCAGGCGTAGTGCGCCCTTCTACGATATGAATATTAAAGTCTAAAAACATTCTATGGGGTAGTGCAACATTGTTTCTGTAAATTGGCATAGGCAGATAGGGAGAAAATATTCACAATAGCTGACTTTTGTTAAGGTATACTTAAGCGAGCACTGTAACGTAATATAACAAAACATTGCTACATGAAAATTAAACCCACTATATAACCCACGGCCCCAGGCTTGCTTAAGAGCAAACCTGGAGTGTTGTGATAAGCTTCTAGTAAAGCTCAAAGGTCAAGAACTGTGCCATTTTTTGGGTCAACTACCATAAAGGAACTGTGGCATTTGTTTTAGCTGCCATCTTTATCTATCCTGCTTCTCCCCCGGGACCTTCATACGGAACACCGAAAGGATTATCTCCGTGGATCAACACCGGCACTTGTATTTGTATCTGGTCTTTGGTGGTGGGCTTCACATCAGTTTTTGATGCTTGAGCAAAAATGACACTTAAGCCGAGAACCACCATTCCTGCAAGTAGTAGACTAAATATTTTTTTCATAATTACCTCCCTTCGGGGTCTAAATAACCCACACTCCAGCCTTACTCATAAGTAAGGCTGGAGTGTGGTACTCATAAGTCAGGAACTGTGCCACTTGTTTTATAGTCGATTAAATCCGGAATGATAATTTTGACCTGCGTGAAA
>CAMAUB010000154.1 GCA_945861315.1 Chlamydia trachomatis | reverse complement strand
TATATAGTCGATTAAATCCGGAATGATAATTTTGACCTGCGTGAAAGCTCTCGCGATTGATAGATCGTAACTGACTCCATATTTCTAATATTGGGTCAGTTACGATCTATCAATCGCGAGAGCTTTCACGCAGGTCAAAATTATCATTCCGGATTTAATCGACTATACTATATCCTTTTTTTATGAAATTTCGCACTGGTATTGGTCAAGATAGTCACCGTTTTCTTCCGGAAGATACAAGCAAACCATGCATTTTGGGAGGTGTCATCTTTGAGGGTGAGCCTGGTCTGAATGCAAATTCTGATGGAGATGTAATCTTTCACGCTCTTTGCAATGCAATCTCTTCTTTGACAGGAGAGCTTATTTTAGGAATAGTTGCTGATGAGATTTTGAGAAAAGATGGAATTACTGATAGCAGTGTCTACTTGCAAGAGGCGATAAAAACGCTTGGGGCACAAAAAATTTCTCATATTGCCGTTACAATTGAAGCGGCACGTCCTAAACTCCTACCCAAAATTAATGAGATACGAAGTTCTATCGCAGCTGTGATGGGACTAGATCTTTCTCAAGTCGGTATTACGGCAACAACAGGGGAAGGATTGACTGAATTCGGATGTGGCGAAGGTATTCAAGCCTTCGTTATTGTATCAACAATGGAAGAGTAAAATAGGCTGTTGTTGAAGCACCAAAAGCGATAAAGACTGGCGCACGTGGTGTACGGATCTCAAAGAGTTTATTCAATATATTTAAAACACAGAGAATGATTAGACCAGGGCAGAGGATTTGCAAAACTGGTGCAAGCATTTGCGCGATTCCCATAAATCCCAAATTTGCAAGTGCAGTAGAAATGAGAAGAGGGATACATGTTGCTATTACTATGTTTCCCTTTCCTTTCATGAATTCCTTATTGATATACTCTGCAGACATCATACAGATCGGAATTGCTGTTGTAAGGCAGGAGAGCGTGACTGCAATGGAGGCAAAAAAAGCTCCTGTAGGGCCGAGCAAAATCTGTGCAATTAGACCAAGCTTTTCAGCTTCATCGTGTGGAGGCATCAGATGTGTGAAATAGGAACCAAGGTAAGAGAGTCCAAAGTACATAATTGAAAGAAGAGCGCCTGCAATGAAACAAGACTTAAGCATTTTTTTGAAAACATGCCGACGAGCCTCAAGTGGATTCTTAGTGCTTTCATCTTGTTGAAAGTACCTGAAAACAACGGGGGCAAAGATAAAGGAGGCAATCAAATCAAGTGTGTTATAGCCCCCATGAAGTCCACTCATAAAGGCTTTACCATTGCTTACAACAACAGCTGGGGCGGAAGGATGGTGTAAAAAGCCGATCACAAGAATGGCTCCAAGTGCTAAAAGAAGAATCGGCGTTAGAAAAACTCCCATGATATCAACAATTCGTTGTTTCTTCAAAGTAAACAGAAGGACAATACCACAAGAAATAAGGCTGAAAGTTATGAGGTTGACGTGTAAATAGGGAAAAATAGTGGCATGGGACAGGGTAATTAGGCGAGGAAGTGAGCCAAGTGGTCCTAGGATGGCCTGAATTACAAAGAGAAGGATCCAGCCAGGTAGACGCCCTGTTTGGGCGAAAAATTCCTTATAGTTGCCCTGAAAGAGCATCATAGCTACGAGGCCAAGCAGAGGAAGTGATACTCCAGTAATTAACAACCCTAACATAGAAAAAAGGTTATGATCACCAGCTTGACCTCCAAGGATAAGAGGCCAAATCAGATCACCTGCCCCGAAGAACATGGCGAAAAGCGCTAAACCCGCAGGAATGACACCGGATCTATGTAATTTTATAGTCATTTCTTAAACGATACCATGAAAGTAGGATTAAAATCAATTAAAGGAATATTTAATAACCTGCTATGTGAAGTATCCGTTCAGAGGGGGGCAGATAGAGGGGGCTTCGATTCCAGGTTGAAAGGTGGCTCGATAAGCCTGCTCAAAATAAGGTAATACCTGTCTACCTTGCTTTTTTAATGTCATCCAAATTGAAACCGCTCTTTCTAAAAATCGACTTCCTTCCGAACTTTGTGTCCCATAGGAGGTCTTTCTCCAGAGCACAATATGGCGTAGAGTTCTTTCTGCGGCATTATTTGTACAATCGACCTCAGCATACCTGGTGAAAAGAAAAAGCTTGTGGAAGTGCTTGAGCAATCTGTCAGCAAATCCAGAAAAATTTTCAGAACCGTTGGCAAGTGCATCATACAAAATATCCAGCAACCTTTTCTTATGGTAATACACTCGTTGCTGCATGGACTTGCGGCATGACAAGCTAACTGCTATAAAAATCTCTTTGAGTTCAAAAAGTGCTCGCTTTGCTATCCTTTTATCAGGACCATCTCTTTCAGCAAATTTCTTAAAGTCTCTCTTGATATGTGCCAGGCAATATTGATGCTTATCATAAGCATAAACTTGATAGCGATCTGTCACTGTAATGCCACGGTGGCTTCTTGGACGCATTTCATCTAGGCTTGCAAGCCCTCTTGTAGGAAGAATACGAATCAGTGCTTCATGTTTAGTAGTTGCTGTCCAAATATAGTGCATTTTTGCGCTCTGTCGAAAACTTGTTTCATCCACATATAGTGGAATTAGTTGAAAATTTTACAAATCGGGCGTTAGATTTTGTCTGAGAATGAGATGCGGATATCTCGCTGACTTTTATAAGTCAGCGAGATAGAGCATGATGTTCTCGGGCAAAAGATACGGATCGATTTGTAAAATTTTCAACTAATTCCACTATAAGCTACTTCTCTTTCATTGATTCGAGTAGCAAGGTCATTGTAGGAGAGTTTTAAGCCTAGAGAAACTTTCTTCTCCATAGCCGGAATGCTACCTAGAGAAATCTCTATATTGCACAGTGTCTTAAGAAGGATTTGGACGGTTCGTTTGCTCATCCGGTACACAGAACTGCACACCCCGATAAAACTGATCAACTTTGGGCCAAAGCTGCTTTGGTCATATTTTTTTGGAAAAGGAGCTACTAGATTCTTCTGGCATCTACGGCAAATAGCTTTCTCAAGCTCAATCTGAGTGACAATAGGTATAATTTCTGGAAGCTCTGTTTGTTGAAAGATCTGCGAGCTTTTACGCTCCAGCTCTTTACAACCGCAGTGCTCATACTCTTTCAAAGAAGAGTATACTCTTCGAGTGACCTTGTCCTCAGGATAGAGCTTGCGATTGTGACCAAGATGACCCTTTTTGGCTCCTCCCTTAGGAGATTGCTTGTTCTTCTTTTGATCTGTGCTTGGAGGTTTAGAGCTGTTTTGGGAATTAGAATTAAGGCGCTCTTCGAGCTCCTTAATTTTTTTATGAAGCTTTTTGTTTTCTTCCATAAGTTTGAAATTTGCTGCACTGAGCGCTCTAACTAATTCAAAAAGTTCTTCATAGGAAGGTTTCATGCCAAAGCATGATAAACTTAAACGTTTATTTTGTCACTACCCCTCTGAACGGATACAAAAATTGTCCTGTACAGAGCAAAGTCAGGATTAAGCAATGACAAGTTCATCCTGATAGATCAACCTTCTGAAGTTGATTAGGGCAGTGTCGTTTGAATCCAGAATGATCAAAGGAAAAAACAATGGTTAACATTAGGTAATCGCGCTTGAGGTCCAAAAGCCTCATTGGCAAAAAAAGGTTGCTCTTGATTTAAGAAGTGACATGATAGTCCTTCAAATTAACCCGGCATCTAAAGTGCCAAAACAAGGAGCAACCAATGAAGCATTATGTAGGA
>CAMAUB010000153.1 GCA_945861315.1 Chlamydia trachomatis | reverse complement strand
ATATGCTTTACTCAATGAACTCTCACCGAAACCTCTAAAAATGGTACTACGAGTAGCAACAAATCCTTGGAGCCAATTTACCGAGGTAGCCAAAGCTATTCCACCAACCCTGATGATGCGATGAATTTCCTGATTCTTCTTCTCATAGTCTCTTTCAACTACGTCGAAATCGGCCTCATCCTTCCTGTGATCTTTCCTCTCGTCATGGATTCTACGAGCAGTTTTGTTCCTGAAGCTTTCAGAGGTCTCTTTATGGGCTGTTTGATTGGCGGAGCTGCTACCGCCAAATTTCTCTCCCTCCCCCTGCTGGGCGCTTGGTCTGATCGGGTGGGAAGAAAAAAGGCATTTGTTACCACTCTGTTCACTCTTTGCTTGAGTGCACTTTTAGGGCTTGCAGCTCTTTTTTTGCACAGTATGTTCCTTCTACTTTTCTCACGCATTTTAGCCGGTATTGGCGCTGGCAACTATGCCGTGGCACAAGCGACGATTGCAGATAGCTCAGAACCCTTTGAAAAAACTAAACGCTTTGCCCTCCTTAACAGCAGCTGCGGAGTGGGCTATGTTCTAGGCCCTCTACTTGGCAGACTCACTTTTATTTCCCCCTTCACTGTGGTTCTCTCTTTGTGCTGCCTCAATCTCATCTTAGTGGCTTTTCTCTTTCAATCCACTCCGGTCCAAACCAAGCAAGCAACTCGTCGGCTTTTTTCATTCAACACCTTTCGCCTACCCAAAATACGCAGCTTTTTCATCATGATTCTTTGCTTCTGCTTGGGGTGGGGATTTTTCTGCGAATGTCTGCCGCTCTTTTTGATGGATCACTTTCACTTTGGAAGCAAAGAAATCGGCTCTTTCTACATTTTTTCGGGACTTATCATCACTTTCTGCCAAGGTATAGCAATTCGCCCCTTTGCCAATCGCTTCCATCCAAAACAATTGTTTGTTGGAGGATTGATTTCTCTTGCCTGCAGTGTGCCGCTATTGCTGACCTTGCACTCCATCTGGTTTTTCTATGCTGTTCTAGGACTAATCATTTTTTTCCAAACTCTTGTCTTTCCAAGTGCCGCTACATTGATTTCTAATCTCACCGCACAAGAAGAGCAAGGGGAAGTTTTGGGCGTCTACCAGTCGTTGCAGGCAGCAGGAATGGCACTCGGTCCTCTTCTTTTGAGCTCTTTCATCTCTTTTACACCTACCCTCCCCATTATTATGGGCGCTTTAGCCCCCATCCTAGCCCTAATGCTGCTACTGCGACTTCAATTTACCTCGAAAAGAGACCCTGCCCTTCGAAAAAAATCCAAAAATCCAGGTTAACAAAGCAGATCTCTTGCCTCTAGCTTTCAAATTTAGTATAATGGGCTATGGAGGGGAAGTTCATGGGTTATTCTGTTGCTCTTTTCGGTGAAGCCGCAAAAGGGATGTTTCACGCCGCTTACTATTGCCAATCTTTGCAGCAACTCTCTGAGTTTCTGGGAGAACCGCCTCATGAAGAGGCAAAAGGACTACAATTTGCAATCCAATCCATTCTTTATCAACATGATGTGGTTTTTTTCCGAGTGCATGAAGAGGGATTTAGCGTAGATGACTATCTCAATGGACTTGCTATTTTAGAGAAAAAAGAGCTTTTCCCAAAAATTACAGCTATCTGTCTTCCAGGTGTTGGAAATTCTGAAATCATCTCTGCCACCGACCCTGTCTGCTCGCTTTACAAAAGTTTGCTTATCATGAGCGAAAAAGATCTTTATGACTATTTAACTAATTAAGGCTCGTAAGGCAATAAACATTACGAGCCCTTAGCCTTTAGCGGGGAGCAAAGTATTCAGCAAGCCCCTCTTGGGTTGCCTTCATCGATTTTTTACCGCTTTGCCAGTTAGCAGGGCAAACCTCGCCATTTTTCTCAAAAAATATCAAGGCATCAACCATGCGAAGAGCCTCTTCAACAGAGCGACCAAGTGGCAGGTCATTAACGAGCACATGTCTAACAACACCCTTTTTGTCGATGAGAAAAAGACCTCGATAGGCAATTCCTTCATCTTCTTTTAGAACACCATAAGAGCGCGCAACTTCTTTATTTAGATCAGAAAGAAGAGGGTATTCAACCCCTGCAATTCCACCTTTATTACGAGGAGTATTAAGCCAAGCGATATGGGAAAAAGGGCTATCAACGGAGCAGCCAACTAGTGCTACACCACGCTTTTTAAACTCGTGGTAGCACTCTTGAAATGCATGGAGTTCTGTTGGGCAGACAAAGGTGAAGTCTAAAGGATAGAAAAAAAGACAAACATACTGCCCTTTTAGAGAGTCTAGGGTGAATCTCTCCTCAATCCTTCCTTTTACAACTGCTTTCACATCGAAATCAGGCGCTTTTTTACCAACTAATGCAGCCATACAGCCTCCTAAAAGCCTGAACAGGCTCTAAAAAAAATTAATAAATGCACTGGAGAGGATTCGAACCTCCGACCCCCTGGTTCGTAGCCAGGTACTCTATCCAACTGAGCTACCAGTACAGTGGGGTTTAGTATAATTAATCTTGGGCATTGTGGCAAGGATATGGTATATGAATAAAAAAAATTACACGCTAAGAACGAACATTTTCTATGAATATTGTCATTATCGGCGCAAGTGATATCGGAATTCATCTTGCAAGCATCTTTTCTCAAGAAAATTATCGTGTTGTCTTAGTCGACAAAGATCCTTTAAAAATCGAGCAAGCCAGTAGAGAGCTCGATATTGCTACAAGAGTGGGGCTTGGAACTGACTGGGAGCTTTTAGAAGAACTTCTTGAATTTGCTCCTGACCTTCTCATCGCTTTGACAAATGAAGATGAAATCAATCTTGTTGTATGCACGCTTGCTAAAAACTTGGGCTATCCCCAAACCATCGCTCGAGTGAGAAAAAATAAATATTTTCTCCAAAGTCGGCTCAATTTTGAACAGCTCTTTTGTGTTGACCACCTCATTGGACCTGAAAGACTGACTGCTGATGCCATCGCAAATAAAATTTTAGTGCCTGGTGCGATTGCCATTGAGAGTTTTGCGCATGGAATGATTCAGATGCGGACGATGAGAGTACCTAGCACTTGGAGAAAACACCAAGTCATGCTAAGGGACGGGGATTCGATTGAACTCCCTTCAAAAACAATGATTGGATTAATCCGACGACGACAGAGCCACGAATTTTCCGGTAAAAAAGTTCATCCTAAAGAGCAGATTATATTTCCTCATGGAAATGACTCTTTTTTAATAAATGATGAGGTAACTTTTATCGGAGAGACAGACTCAATACGCAACCTCCATAAATTTTTTGGCATATCGATTAAAGATCCAAAATCGGTCATGATTATTGGAGGTTCTCTAGTTGCTATTAATCTGGCTCGAATCCTCATCGAACATAAGATGCGTATCACAATATTAGACAAAAATTATGAAAAATGTTGCCTCCTAACCAAGCTATTTCCTCTTGCAACAATCATCCAAAGAAGTGGAACAGATTATCGCTACCTCCAAGCGGAAAAAGTGGGTGATTTTGATGTTGTGGTCAGTTGTACTCGAGATGATGAGGTTAATTTTCTTGCTGGCTCAATAGCTAAAGAACTTGGCTGTAATCATGTGATTGTCTCCATTTCAGATACTAATTATCTTCCCTTAATTTCTAGCTTGGGCATTACACATTCGGCCTCACCACGTATACATGCCTCCAATCGAATCCTTTCAATTGCAAGAGAGCGGCAGATTGCCTCAATGGTCTCGATGTACAACAATCAAGCTGAAAT
>CAMAUB010000152.1 GCA_945861315.1 Chlamydia trachomatis | reverse complement strand
AATTTTATTCTGAGTCTTCTTCTGCATCGCCAATTAGAGCTTCTGAGATAAGCACAATCCCTGCAGTTGATGCAGCGTAAATCATGCAATTCTTCACAACTTTAACTGGGTCGATGACTCCTGCCTTGATTAGATCTTCGATCTTCTCGTTGTTGGCATTAAAGCCCATCTCTTTAGAGGCTGTTCTTAGTTGTGACAAAATAACAGCACCATCTTTTCCAGTGTTCTCAATAATTTGACGTGCAGGTGTTTCAGCAGCCTTCATGACAAGCTCAACACCATACTTTTCGTCACCGTCTACTTTAAGATTTTTAAGAGTTGCACTCGCTCGTAGCAGTGCAATTCCACCGCCGGCAACAATTCCTTCTTCAAGAGCAGCTTTTGTGGAGCTTAGACTATCTTCGAATGCTTGCTTCTTCTGCTTTAGCTCTGGCTCAGTTGCAGCACCAACGCGAATCACCGCAACACCACCTTTTAATTTCGCTTTTCTCTCAAGCAGTTTTTCTTGATCGTAAGAACTTGTCGCTTGTTCGTGCTCTATTTCGATTTGACGAATGCGTCCAACGATCTTTTCTTTCTCACCACTACCATTGATAATCGTTGTAGTCTCTTTTGTAACAATAATGCGCTCACATGTTCCTAGCTGCTCAATTGTGACATTTCTCAGATAAAAATCTGCTTCTTCACAGATCATTGTTGCGCCCGTTAATGTTGCAATATCTTCAAGCATTGCCTTGCGACGATCTCCAAAACCAGGAGCCTTCACAGCAACTACCTTTAACGTTCCGCGTAGCTTATTCACAACAAGTGTTGCCAAAGCATCAGCTTCAACATCATCAGCAATAATAAGCAATTCACGTCCGCCTCCTGCAACAGCTTGTAGAATTGGAAGGATCTCTTGAATAGAGGTGATTTTCCTATCTGTGATCAAAAGATAGGGGTTTTCCATCTCAGCAATCATTTTTTCTTGATTAGATGCAAGATAAGGGCTGATATAACCACGGTCAAACTGCATTCCTTCAACAAGCTCAATAACTGTCTCTGTTCCTTTTGCCTCTTCAATTGTGACGACACCTTCTCTGCCTACTTTCTCAATTGCCTCTGCAATCATCATTCCAATCTCTTCTTTTCCTGAGGCTGAGACAGTTGCAATATTCTTGGTTTCCTCAAAGGTCTTAATCGCAATTGCTTGCTTTTCAAGCTCTTTAGAAATGGCTTCTACAGCTTTATCAATACCGCGCTTAATCAAAATTGGAGAAGCACCAGCAGCAATGTACTTCAATCCATGTTTTACAAGAGAGTCTAATAGAAGAGTTCCTGTTGTGGTTCCATCTCCACACTTATCTTTGAGTTTTGCAGCAACTTCTTGAGCCATTGCAACACCCATATTTTCGAACTGATCAGGCAGCTCAATATCACCCACAATACTATGACCATCATTGGTAATAGTGGGTGCGCCCCAGCTCTTTTCAAGACCAACATTGCGCCCTTTAGGGCCTAGTGTTGAGCGGACAGCATCAGCTAGTTGCTTGATACCTGCAGCCAATTTTGAACGAGCTTCTTCTTCAAAAATAATTTCCTTCGCATCTGACATATTCTTTTTACTCCTTTAGCAAAAATTTTAGGTGGTACCCAGAATCGAACTGGGGATAGAGGCTTTGCAGGCCACTGCCTTACCGCTTGGCTATACCACCATGAACTAACCTGAACTTTAGGTTTTTATCCCTAGCTTGCATCTTTTTGTGCCTTTTGCCCCCCATAAAGAGTCGATGGCCATGGCGTTGGTCCAAAATCCCAAGATGTGCGGCGCAAACTCCTCTAAATCCAAGGAAGAGACAACCCGAAGTTTAGGTAACTAGTAAGCTATCACCTTTCCTATTTTCTTTTAAGAAAAATATCTGTTACTATACACATAACTTATGAAGCCTCTTCCTATTTGTGTTCTTGCAAATCTTTTGGGTAAAGCCCATTCAAGCCAAAATCTTGTTAGAGGTGCTGCAATTGACTCACGCCTTGTGAAGGCAGATGATGTCTTCTTTGCTCTTCCAGGTCAGCATGTTGATGGGCATGCTTTTCTTTCCGAGGTAGCTAAAAAACACGCGGCTTTAGCCATTGTCCATGAATCTTATCATGGAGATCCAGGCCTTCCCCTTCTTCACGTTGCTGACGTACAAGCTACCCTTCATGAGCTTGCGCATATCATGTTAAAAAAGTCGTCTTCGAAAGTCATAGCCATTACTGGCTCTGTTGGTAAAACAACCACCAAAGAATTTGCCAAGACATTACTTTCGAGCAACTACAGTGTATTTGCCAGTCCGCGCAGCTACAACTCACAAGCGACTCTACCCCTCAGCATCTTGCTTGCTGATGGAAATGAAGATTTTCTCATCTTAGAGATGGGTATGAGTGAGCCTGGTCAGATTGCTAAGCTTGTAAAAACAGCCCCCCCAGATGTGGCTCTTTTAACAACAGTAGCCTTGCAACACGTTGATCTTTTTCCAGATGGTCTTGCAGGAATTGCACGTGAAAAAGCTGCCATCTTCTCTCATGAAAAAACTAAGCTTGGACTTATTCACCATGAAATGCCCTTCTTTGACATGGCCTTTAAATCGGGCTCATGTCCTAAAAAAACTTTTTCTTACCTAAGTCCAGAAGCTGACTTTTACATGGAAATGAGAAAGGGATGCGTCATTGTCTATCCGAAAGGGGATGCTCCTATTCAACTCCACCCAACTCTTCCTATCAAAGTTTACCACCAAAACCTCACAGCAGCAATCGCGCTTGCCCGCTATCTAGAAGTGCCTTGGTCCCTCATCCAAGAGGCTGTCTACTCCCTCAAACTTCCCGCTATGCGCTTTGAGAAAGTTGAGCTTTCGGGCATTACCTTCATCAATGATGCTTATAATGCCAATCCAGACGCCATGAAGGCTGCACTTGAATCCCTTCCAAAGCCTAAAGCAGGTGGAAAAACCATCGCTGTCCTCGGAGAGATGAATGCGCTTGGTATTTATGCAGAAGGTGGACATGCAAGCGTGGCTCAGTCTGCTCTTAATTATGCAGATCTACTTCTTTCGCTAGGAGGTCACTGTCTGACGATGAAAAGGATTTGGGATGAAAATAAGAAACCGGCAGAGCACTTTGAAAATCGCTCTTCTCTTGAAGAGTACCTTATCAAAGTGGCCAAGCCGGGCGATGTTGTCTTACTCAAAGGATCAAGAGCGCTTGCACTCGATGAAGTTCTTAAACGATTTTAAGAACTTGGCAGCTTCTAAGCAGTTTTCGCGGAAAAAAATTGTGTTGAAGCTGGCCAGCGCCTTTTTAACTCAGCTAATATAGCTTGCGCCCTTTGGTATCTTCGATCCTCTTTCAGAAAGAAGTGGGAGCCACAAACTACTGCATGCGCTTGAATGTACAGTTTGTGTGCTGTTACACATTGGTTAAGTAATTCTGAAAGAATATTTCCTTGTTCTACAGTCAACAAACGAGCTCGCACATAGGGTCCAACTCCTACTTCCCTTAGATAGAGCTGCTTATATATAGTCGATTAAATCCGGAATGATAATTTTGACCTGCGTGAAAGCCTCGCGATTGATAGATCGTAACGGACCCAATATTAGAAATATGGGGTCAGTTACGATCTATCAAGCCCGAGAGCTTTGACGCAGGTCAAAATTATCATTCCGGATTTAATCGACTATAAGGTGGAGACTTCTTGCGCAAGAGGTCTTCTATTGGGATTGACTCGGTCTTTCAAAGCGCGATAGGAAGATAGGTA
>CAMAUB010000151.1 GCA_945861315.1 Chlamydia trachomatis | reverse complement strand
AGTTATAGTGGAATTAGTTGAAAATTTTACAAATCGATCCGTATCTTTTGCCCGAGAACATCATGCTCTATCTCGCTGACTTATAAAAGTCAGCGTCGATATCCGCATCTCATTCTCAGACAAAATCTAACGCCCGATTTGTAAAATTTTCAACTAATTCCACTATATGTCAAAAAACGCACGGAAAAAATCTACGCAAAAATCTCTCATTTCCAGACTCATGATAAATTACGCAAGATGTCTACAGCCTTTGCTCATATTTAATAATTGCTTTAAAAAGATCATTTTTAGCGATAGGTTTAGTCATATATTGATCGCAGCCAGCATCATATGATTTTTGAGCATCTTCTTTTTGTGCAAAAGCGGTGATCGCAATAATTGGAATGGGATCAATTTTTTGTTCCCTCTCCCAAGCGCGTATCGCTTTGGCTGTCATGTAGCCATCCATCTTAGGCATTTGAATATCAAGTAGAATGAGGTCGTATTTCTCTCTCTTAAACATCTCAAAAGCCGCCTCACCATCTACTGCCTCATCTAGTTTTACAGGTGTTTTAGCGAAATATGTTTGCATTAAGAGGCGGTTATCTTCAGAGTCTTCTGCAAGCAAAATTCTCATTGGTTTAGTAAGCGTTGCGCCTCTCCTCTCTACGTGAGAAGAGAGCCCTTTTTGTGGTGCTTGAAGAGGGATGGAGAAGACAAATTCTGTCCCAACATGAAGCTCGCTTGCAACATTGATTCTTCCCCCCATTAGTTCAATTAGGTGTTTGGAAATGGTAAGGCCAAGGCCTGTTCCTCCATGCTGGCGTGTTGTTGTAGAGTCCACCGGAGTAAAAGGGTGAAAAATTGACTCCAGTTTATTAGCTGCTATTCCAATACCCGTATCACGAATGATAAAAAGAAGGCTCTCTCCAATGTTTTTGACATGTAAAAGGATATCTCCTTGATCTGTAAATTTGATGGAGTTTCCAAGCAAATTGACTAAGACTTGATGGAGGTGTATTGGATCACCCAGAATGACTTGCGGAACACTATCTTCTACGATAGCACTAAGATGTAGGTTTTTTTGTTTAGCATGTGCAGAGAGTTGAGAGATCAGCTCATTTGCGACTTTACGAACAGAGAAACTTAAATACTCAAGTTTAATCTCACCTGACTCAATTTTGGATAGATCTAAAATATCATTGATAAGGGTGAGAAGAGCTTTGGAGCTGCGTTTGAGCATCTCCACATATTCTACTTCAATTGCATCTAATGATGACTCAGCTAGTAGGTCGGCCATCCCTGAAATCACGTTGATAGGTGTGCGGATTTCATGACTCATGATTGATAGAAACTCTGATTTGGTCGTTTGCGCATTTCTCAGTTCTTCATCACGAAGCCGCCGCTCTACCACACGACTCATTTGTCTTCCTAAGTTCTCCATGACTGACAAAAATTCTTTGGTATAAGGTATGGGATCTTCTGAATAAAATCCTAAGACTGCTACAAGTTTCCCATCCAAGATAACTGGGAATCCAAATGCCTCTTTAATGCCAAGCTTATTACAGACTACTTTTCTAATAAAAGCAGGATCTTTTTGAACATTTTTAATGTATACGGGTCTAAGTATTTTAAGAATGAGACCAGGAAGCCCAGCTCCGATACCAAATGTCATCAATTGGGTCTGGTCAACAAATGGCTTGTATTTCTTTTCATCTTTTAGGTACCAAATGTTTGATGGAAGCAAGATATTGTTTCCATCTATAGATGGAAAATAGACATGCCCAATTGAGCAATTCATTGAAAGGCAAATATACTCAAGCATTTTTTTGTATCCCAAATCGATGGGAATATTTTCTACCGCTAAAGATGCAGCTTTATGTAAGAGGGTAGCTTCCATGGCCATGTGTTTTAAAAGCTCTTCTTTTTGTTTCTGCTTTCTTAAGTCTAGCAAAGAGACTGCTTTGAATTTCTCTTCACCAATAGAAAGCGCTTTAGATCGAACGCTAACTGGGATGACCCCTCCCTCTTGGTCTACACTTTCTGCTTCCCAGGAGAAATCGCTTTCGATCCACTTTGGGATTAAAAGGGATATAGAAGAGCCTAGTAGCTCTATGCTACGATATTTGTATAACCAAAGAACTACTGTATTGACAAAGATAATATCATTCTCTTCATCAAGGATAAGCACAGCAGATGGAACTGTATTAAGGATGTCTAAAAAAGTATTAGAGGGAAAAATAAATTCCATTAAAAATCACACCATTGATTTTGACAAAAGCGTTGTTTTTGCTCTAGATGGTCTAATTGTGCAACATCATCATCCAAGAGAGTGAAATTCAGCACATCAATGTTCTCTTGCATGTGTTGTTTTGACGCTGTTTTTGGAATCACCGCAATCTCCTTTTGCACAAGCCACCGTAAGCAGATTTGTGAAGCGCTTTTTTTGTATTTCTTCCCGATAGAATCAAAAATGGGATCATTTGTCAATGCTCCTTTTCCAAGAGAGCGAAATGAAACGATTTGTATATCATGCGCCTTGCAATAGGCTAAAAGTTCTTTCTGGTAAAGATAGGGATGAAACTCAACTTGATCAATCCCAAACTGTGTTGTGTCAATTTCTTTAAGGTGTTTTATGGAAAAATTGCTCCCCCCAATACATTTAGCAAGCTTTTTTTTTGGAAGCGTTGAAAGCTCTTCAATAATATTTGCCATCTTCCTTTTACGGTCAGGATAGTGCATTAAAAAGAAGTCTATTGTTTCTACTCCAAGTTCTTCACACGCTTTTTCACAAGCTTGAACAATACTCATCTTATCGAGATGATAGGGCATAAACTTTGATGTATAGACCACATCATCACATCCTAAAAGCGCCTTTCGAATATCGCTCTGATTGCCATAGAGAAGAGCTGTATCAAAGTGACGATAGCCAAGCTCATAGGCGGTCGAGACAGCGCGTACACACGCCTCACCCTTAAGTTCCCACGTTCCAAATCCAACAAGAGGAAGCTTGACCCCTTTTACTTTAATTTTAGACATAAAGATTATTTTATAAGTTGTTGAATTATTTGCAAATAGTTAAAATCTTTCTCTATGGCTTATAATTCAATAATTACAACACTGTGCCCTTCATCTAGTGTGATTTATACTTCTGAAACAGATTCCCAGGTGTGCTCAAAAATTAAGTCAATTTTTTCCTATACAATCTTTCTCCCCTACACGTGTATGCATTGGCTAATTGGTCTACTCGCTTGCCCCCGTGCACACGGCCCTGGAACATGGCTACATAAACTTAGAGGACGTCATTATGATGGGGGGGATATCCTGCGTACTATAACAGTTATTCATGATAGAGAGCTATGGCCAGAAAGAGCAACAATTTTAGCAGATGGCTATCCTGTTGACGTCATCATCTTGAGAGAAAGCAAAGAGCGCTCTTCCAAAAAGTGGAATATTGTTGCTGGTGGCAATGGAGAGGGTATTTATGCCATCGATCGCTACAAAGATTTAACAAAGACTTTAGGTGGCAATACGATCTACTTCGACTATACTGGCCTAAAGAGTCGGGATGCATTGCTTAAAGCAGCGAGAGCTGTCATGAAATATGTAGAAACTCAAGAGGCTACAGAAATAACAGCAATTGGCGCTTCCCTAGGTGGTGGTGTTTTGCGCCAAGCATATAAATACCATCTTAGTGAGAAAAAACCAGAAGCTCGCTACGCTTTTATCTTCGATCGTACTTTTTCAAGATTGCCATATGTTGTTATGGCAAAAGGTGAAGAGATTTTGTCTGATTTTCTGTCACCAGCCGCTGTCTGGTTTAGTATAAGGTTAGCTG
>CAMAUB010000150.1 GCA_945861315.1 Chlamydia trachomatis | reverse complement strand
ATCAGACGCAGTCTCTAAAGGGGATCGCTTCAATGTCATTCGTGATGACAAAGAGATAGAATTTCATCTTGTCATAGATCTGTCTAGACTAAAGATGTGGGTCTACTATTTTGATGCGACAGATGGATATCGCAAGCTGCTTAAGAGCTATCCTGTTTGTGCCGGAAAACTAAGTGAAGGATCATCATCAGGATCACTCACCCCTTGCGGAACCTTTCTGCTTGGAGATGAGATTGCCGTTTATAACGATGTCTCTAGAGGAGTCAGGTTTGGGGAAGAGATTAATATGATCTCAGTTTTTGGAAAAAGATGGATCCCAATGACACGTGAGATTGCAAATTGTACAGGATCGTGTAAAGGGCTTGGAATCCAAGGGACCCCATGGATTAAAAATCCACAGACAGGGAAGCTTTACGAAGATCGTGCTTGTATTGGACAATATCTAAGCAGTGGATGCATTCGTGTGCTCAGTGAGGATATAGACGAATTGTTTGCTGTGATTGTTTCAAGACCAACTTATGTACATATTGTCAAAGATTTTGTTGACGCCCAATTGCCTGGTAAAGCTTGATTTTTTAATATAGATTTGATATCCTACTCCACATGGAAACGCTTCCTCATGAAAAACAAATTGTTGAATATGAAAAAACTGTTCGACAATTTAGAGAGCAAGGTCGAGAGCAATCTCTTTTTTCAAGCGAAGAATTGACAAAACTTGAAAAGAAGCTAGAGAAGCTCAAGAAAAAAGTTTATAACTCTCTGACTCCTTGGGAGCGAGTTCAAATCTGCCGTCACCCAAATCGCCCCCGCAGTATTGACTACATTCAAAACATTTGCACTGACTTTGTCGAGCTCTTTGGAGACCGCACTTTTTCCAATGATCGTGCTGTTGTTGGAGGGTTTGGCAGAATTGATGGTCAAAAATTTATGATCATTGGCCAAGAAAAAGGGTGTGATACCGAAAGCCGTCTTAAGCGTAACTTTGGAATGCTTCAACCAGAGGGCTTTAGAAAAGCGCTGCGTTTAGCGGGGCTCGCTGCAAAATTTCAACTTCCAGTCCTCTTTTTAATCGATACACCAGGTGCTTATCCAGGTTTGACTGCAGAAGAGAGAGGGCAAGGGTGGGTTATAGCCAACAACCTGCGTGAGCTTTTTCGTGTTGCCACACCTATTATTATTTTAGTCATTGGTGAGGGGTGTTCAGGAGGAGCGCTTGGTATGGGCATTGGTGATAGCATTGGAATGCTTGAGCACGCTTACTACTCAGTTATCTCTCCAGAAGGTTGTGCATCAATCCTTTGGAAAGACCCAAAAAAAAATGCAGAGGCAGCAGCAGCACTTAAGATGCAATCCGAAGACCTTCTACGGTTTGAGGTAATTGATGCTATTATTGAGGAACCGCTAGGCGGAGCTCATTACGATCACGAGACTACATACACGAATGTCCGAAACTTCATTATTGGACAATGGGAAGTTCTCAGGAACTACCCCACTGAAATTCTACTTGAAAGACGCTACCAGAAATTCCGCAAAATAGGTTCCCACCTTGAGACTACTGATCAAAGCTGCGATTCAAAACCGTAAGCACTATGTTCTTCTTTTAATTACACTCTTTTCTATGCTCTGCTTGACACTTGCGTCACAGATAGAGATGTTGTCTCTTGGAGTGATTGCACGAACTGGCCCTGACTTTTTCACCCTTTTTGGAAAAGAGGCTGACTCTAAATTAGAAACTGTAGAAGAAGTTTCAAAAGAAGATATCGCAAAAAGATGGTCTCAAATCTCAGATAGCAATGTGATCACGCAAAAAGATGCGGGACGCTATATTGCGCGGCATGGAAATATTGGCCTTGTCCATCGAATCAATGCATTTTTAGATTCACATTTTCATATTTCAAAAGATTTAAAGAAACTTGCCCTTGTCATTGTGTTTGTGGCTCTATTTAAGTCTGCCTCTCAGTTTACTTATCGCTATTACACAAATGTCGTTGCTATTCGAGTGAGTCGAGATTTACGACAAAAATGCTTTGAACACGTTCAAGCAATGCCACTTAGTTTCTATCATAAGTTTGATATTGGGCAACTCTCAGCTCGTGTTTCAGGAGATGCTGGACAAGTTGCTAGCTCTGTGAACTCATTGCTAATTAATTATATACAAACACCCTTTCAGATTTTAACGACATTTTTAGCCTGCCTCTACATCTCTTGGAAGCTGACTATGCTCATTTTCATCGGGTTTCCAGCAATTGTCATCCCAGTTGTGCTTTTAGCTAAGAAGATCAAGGCAATATCACGCCAAATGCAGCGGAACCAAGAGACTTTTGGTCGCATTCTCTACGAGTTTTTAGCCGGGATTATGACCATCAAAATCTTTGGAATGGAAGATTTCTCTTTGAGAAAGTACAAAGAACAAAATAATCGTATGGCCAAGCTAGATGAGCGCTCTGCAAGGTTTGGCACCTTATCACGCCCTATTTTACACAGCGTCTCTTCCATCTTTTTTGCTAGTGTCATTATAACAGGCCTCTATGTTTTCCAAATGGCTCCAGCAGAACTGCTTGTCTATTGTGGGTTTCTCTACATATTTTATGAGCCAGTCAAGAAATTTGCAGAAGAAAATATTGCGATACAAAGAGGTGTTGTTTCTGCTGAGAGAATGTTCAGCCTGCTTGATGAAAAACCGACAATTGTAGATGAGCCTGATGCAAAACCTTTTGAAGGACTAAAAGATACAATAGAATTTCGCAATGTCTCTTTCCGTTATAAAGAGGATTGGGTCCTAAGAGATCTCAGTTTTACAGCAAAAAAAGGACAAATTGTTGCAATTGTTGGACCAACAGGCGCTGGCAAATCTACAATTGTTGCCCTTCTTCCGCGCCTCTATGATGTTCAACAAGGGGAGATTCTTCTGGATGGCAAGCCTTTAAAGCACTATACGATCAAGTCCATTCGTCATAATGTTGCGTTTGTCCCACAAAAGCCCTTTCTCTTTCTTGATACTATAAAGGCAAATATTTCAATTGGAAGAGAGTACGAAGAAGAAGAGATCAAGGCAGCAGCCCGAAATGCGCATGCGGAAGAGTTTATTGTTAAAATGCCTGGAAAATATAATTGTATTTTAGAAGAGCTTGGCAAGAACTTATCTGGTGGACAGCAGCAACGCTTAGCTATTGCCCGCGCTTTGGTTACAAAAGCACCTATCTTGATCATGGATGAAGCAACTTCCTCTTTGGATGCAATATCTGAGGAAAAAATTCGCGATGCTATCTTCGACCTTCGAGGAAAGCTCACACAGATTATTATTGCTCACCGCTTCTCAACCATTGAGCATGCTGACAAGATCATCTACCTCGATCACGGTCGAAAGATTGCTGAGGGAACAAAGGATGAACTCATGGAAATTTGTCCAGACTTCAGAAGAATGTGGGAGCTTATGCACTTATCTGAAGAGCGTCAAAAAGATGAACTCTTAACCATTTGAGTCAAAGCTCCTTCTATCTGATCCCTGCTGTTCGGATAAGTTGCATGTCTAAAAGATTATAAACTTAAAAATTTATTTTGTCATTTCATTCTGAACGGACACGAGATCGCGCTTGTCAAATAACTATACTTATTGATGCTAATTACAATTAAAATATTAATTATGTCTAGATAATTTAATGATTAATCATATATAATTGTGTAATAACCTGAGTTTTGGGTTTATCCCTCAGATCTTCAGGGATCTTTCTCGATCTTTTTGCGCTTTTTTCCTCGAAAAGGGTACAAGACCCTTCCCTTCGGAAAAAATCCCAAAAATTTTCGAGAAATCTCCTCTGAATATCTGAGGGATAAACCCAAAACTCAGGT
>CAMAUB010000149.1 GCA_945861315.1 Chlamydia trachomatis | reverse complement strand
AGGGAAATATACTCATCCAATGTACCAAGCGTGGACCTTCCGCTCGATAAAGGATATTTTTTGTCCGAGGTCGTGATGGCCTTCACAGATAAAAGCTGTTCCCGATCCTGTCATAACAACGCGATCGTAAAGGTTGCACAAACGTGCTTTGAGCTCTTTTAGGCTTGGCATAGCTACAAAAGCTGGCTTTTCTAGATCATTGACATAAAGTTCATCTTTTTTGCTACATGTTGAAAGATCAAGTCGACCATAGACCTCTTGTGTTGAAAGTCTGCCAGGCGGTTTGACTAGCCAAAGAGGCTTTTCTTGCTTCAGAAGCTTGAGTTCATTAACTATTTCACCTCTCCCCATGCAGTGGGCCGTCCCATGAGAGAAAAAGAAGGGCACATCTGATCCAAGCTCAGCACCAAGTTGCATAAGCTCAGCCTCTGACTTTGGATTACCCATCAGTTGATTAAGGCCCCAAAGAGTTGTGGCAGCATTACTACTACCTCCTCCTAGGCCAGCTTGAATGGGGATGTTTTTTTGTAAGTGGATATGGACATGAAAATTAAGGGCTGTCTTCTGCCGAAAAAGATAAAGAGCCTTCATCACCAAATTAGATTGATCACAAGGGACCTCTCTTGAATTTGTCGTGAAAAGGTCGGACGATGCTTGAGAGATAGAAATAAAGTCGCCGAGGTCAATGGCCTGAAACAAGGAGGATAGTTCATGATATCCATCTTCCCGGCGACGGTTGATGCGCAAAAAAAGATTCACCTTAGCAGGTGAAAAGAGTGTTATCACGACTCTGCTTTTGGCGCGTCTTCTTTAGTTTTTTCAGTCGGAAGCAGAGCTTCTACTTCTCTTCTTTGTGGAATAACTCCACCCTCTGGTTTTACCTCTAGTGTGAAGCTAGCTTCAACACCTTCTTTTAAGCGAAGAGGAATGGTGTACTTCCCAAGCTTTTTGATAGCTTGCGGAAGTGTGATGGTTCTGCGCTCAATTGCAAAACCTTTAGCATTAACAAGTTTCACCATATCAGCTTGGTTAACAGAACCATACATTTTTCCATCATGGTCAACTTTTACTTCTATATCAACAACGAGTTCTGCGAATTTTAGAGCAAGAGCTTGAGCCTCTTTTCTATCAACTGCTGCATGACAAGCTCGCTCTTCTTGAAGGCGTGCTTGCATTTTGAGAGTGTGCTTGTCAGCAATCACTGCATGCTTTTGAGGAAGAAGAAAATTGCGCACAAATCCTGGCTTTGCACTAACAACTTCTCCACAGCGTCCAAGACCCTCAACATCTTTTAATAACAGTAAACTTTGTTTCATAATCTTAGTCCTCCGCAACAAATGGTAGTAGTGCGATATAGCGTGCTTGCTTAATTGCTGTGTTCAATAGGCGTTGAAAACGTGCAGAAACTCCTGTCACTCGGCGAGGAAGAATTTTTCCTCTTTCTGTGATAAAACGCTTCAATGTTTCGACATCTTTGTAGTCGACATTTTTCCAACCTGACGCCATGAACGGGCAAGACTTTGTACGTCTTTTTCGAGACTCAAATGGGTCTGACGGCATTCTTTCCATGATAACTTCCTATTCTGGTAGTTTTTTAAATTCAATTTGTTCTTTCACTTCATCAGTCTTGAGCATCAAGAATCTAAGAAGATCTTCATTTAAATGGTAATCTTTCCACAAATCAGCAAGAGCTGTTGCTGGAGCTGTGAAGAAAAGTAAGTAATAGTGTCCTTCACGAGCACCGCGGATTTCATATGCCATTTTTTTACGCCCCTGATCGTGCACTTTATGTACTTGACCACCTGTATCTGCGATACCGGTTTTGATCCTATCTAGTGCTTTACTTCTAGCATCATCACTAAGTGATGAGCTTAAGATGTACATACCTTCATATAATTGCTTATTTTCTTTCATAACGTCCTTAATTATTTTGGAGAGCTGCCCCACAAAGCCACGCTTCTAAAGCTTTAACTCCATCTTCAATCAGCTGCGGCAGTATCTGCTGCTCCTGTTTGCTAAATGCTTCCAGCACATACGATTCCAAAGTTTGTTGCTCTGGCATCTTATTTTTTATCCCCATCCGAAGACGGGGATAGTTTCGAGTCCCGAGACACTGCTCAATACTTTTGAGCCCATTGTGTCCACCGCTACTTCCCGCTCCACGCACCCGATACGTCCCAAATGAAATATCGGCATCATCCACTACAATCATCACGTTCTCAAGGTTGATCTTCCGAAAGCGCATCAGCTTTCCAACTGACTCTCCGCTGAGATTCATGTAGGTCATGGGGAGCAATAAATAAAGCTTTTGCCCTCCATAGGTACCCGACGCTGTGAGATCCTTCCTCAAAATCCCACCTTTGATGGTCCACCCTTGCTTTTTAGCAAAAGCTTCAACCACCATAAATCCAAAATTATGCCGCGTCATGGCATAACGGGGACCTGGATTGCCGAGGCCAACAATCAGCCGACTAACGTCTGCCGATGACAACCGCAACCTCCTTAAGGTCGGTCACAGGCAAGACTCCAGCTGGCATCTTAATTTCATCTAATCTTTTTGTCTGTCCAAGCCCAAGATCGCGCACATTAATGCTAAATTCATTTGGGATATCTTTTGGTAAAGCCCGCACTTTCACTTGCCTAATCACTTGACGAAGCACCCCACCTAGCTTTACCCCAACGCAATCTGCAATACCTGAGCAAACAACTGGAATTTTGACTAAGACAACAGTGTCATCATGTAATTGCTCAAAATCGATATGCAAAATTGCATACGTTGCTACATGGTATTGAATCTCTTTAACAATCGCTTTTACCTTTTTTCCATCTAAAGTTAAGGTAAAAATTTTAGAAGAGAGGGTTCCTGTTGGGGTAACATTTAGAATTTTTCTAAATTCCACCTCTTTAACAGAAATATTTATCCCTTTCATTCCCTTAGAGTAAAGAATGGCAGGAATGTCGCCTTTGCGACGTAGCTTTTTTGCGTCCGACTTTTTCTGTGAGCTTCGGCTCTCCACATCTAGTTTCATATGTTCTCCAAACGTCTAAAAAAGGAAAAGTATAGAATAAGTGGGATTTTATGGGAAGCTATTGATCAAAGATCGATGAGACTGATTGAGCTGAAATAATTCTTTTGAGTGCTTCCGCGAAGATATATGAGACAGAAACTGTCTCGAATTTCTTAAAATCGCAATCTTGAGGCACTGTATTACTTACGAATATTTTTTTAATTGGTGCCTTATCAAGAAGAAGTTTGGCATTTCCAACTAGCAGGCCATGTGTGAAAGCGACATAAATCTCTTGGCAACCAGCTTCTTTTGCAACCTCGGCAGCTTTGGCCAAAGTCCCACCTGTAGAACACATATCATCGACAATCAAAACATTCTTGCCGCTCACGTTTCCTATAATGGCTGAAATTTCTACCTCTTGAGTAGAGACGCGTCGCTTGTCCATTACTGCGAACTCAGCGTCGAGCTGATTGGCATACGCCCTGGCAATCTTAATCGCTCCGAGGTCTGGCGCTAAGACAACTAAATTTTTTATTTCTTCTTTTAGAATCCGATTCCCAAGTGCTGGTCGTCCATAGAGGTTATCAACTGGGACATCAAAAAAGCCTTGAATTTGGCCTGCATGTAAATCCATTGTCAAAACACGTGTAGCACCAGCTGTTACCAATAGATCAGCAACAAGCTTTGCTGTAATTGGGACCCTTGGCTTATCTTTGCGATCCTGCCTTGAATAGCCGAAATAAGGTATCACTGCAACAATGCTTTTTGTAGATGCTCTTTTTAAGGCATCGATCATAATCAGAAGCTCCATCAAATAATAATTCGGCTCTCTTGCAACTGACTGAATCAAG
>CAMAUB010000148.1 GCA_945861315.1 Chlamydia trachomatis | reverse complement strand
TATTGACCGACTTACGATCGTCGATCCCCGGGGCTTTGGCGCAGTTTCAGATGCGGAAGTTATTCCTTTACGAGCCCTTAATCGTGAACACCACGGGACTTATTTAGATAACTTTTCAGTCTCTTTTTTCGGAATTATTTGGATGCTTCTGTCTGTCGCTCTTTCTTTATTTATGCTCTATAATATAGAGGGAGCAGCAACCGCTTGCTGGTTGCTGCCTATGGTTGTTTTAGCCTATGGCTACTTCATTGGAACAACGCCTGCTGTTTTACGTCCCGATTTTTTTCCAACAGAAGAGCAGCTTTCTCCTTATTTTGAGAAAAATAGTGAAAAAAAACAGCGGCAAAAACTAGTTGAAGCATGGAATAGCTATCTTATTGCAGAAAAGCTGCATGAGACTCCTATAGAGGAGAAGTATGAAGAGCAAATTACCCGTGGGAATTTCCTCTTCAATGTTGAAAGAGTGAAGTGGCTTTGTGAGAAAAAAGGGGGTGATGTCACTTTGGCGGCCTCTTTATTTACTCCTTCAGCTTTTCAATTTATCCTTTATATTATTTGGAATTTTCTTTTTGCATGGCTTATGAACCGGCGTTCAAAATCAGAAGTACGATTAAGCATGAGCTGAAAGGCTACACCATAAAAAAGGGTGGCTTGATTAGCGCAGGTGGTGCAATGCTTCTTCTTTTAGGAGCTCTTTCTCTTCCAAGAACATGGGCACCCTGGATTTTTCTTCTTGCGATTATTTTTATTGTGATTGGACTTTATCCCTATCGCCAGCTTTGCCGACTTGAGCTCAAACCCCACCTACTTACTGTTGAAGGAGGACTTCTTCACTTTTTCCGCTCTGGTAAATCACTTTTTAAAATCCCAATTGAAACAATAGACCACCTTGCCTACGTAGAAAAGGATCATCTTTATGGAATTGCTCTCTACTTAAAACGTCCGATTGAAAATAAGATTATAGTAACTGATAATCGCTTTCAATTTGAGGCCTTTGCTACAGACTCAGCTACTCGCTTTGAAGGGTGCGATCTTTTTCTCCCCTACTTCTCAAGAACGGCACATCAAGAATTAAGAACCTCTCTTCACAATCCAAATCAGGAGATTTTTTGAAGATTTTTTTGTTGATTTGCTTTGCAATTCGCAGGACATAATCGACTATAGGCCGGGAATTGCAAAGCAAATCAGCAAAAAAAGATCAGAAAAGCGCCTATTTGGATTGTGAAGAGAGGTTCTAAATGCCCGCTTGAATTAAGTCGTGCATCTTGATGATGCCAATAACTGTCCCTTGCTCCCTTTTGAGAACTGGAAGAACCATAACCGGATGCTTTTGATCTGACTCCATCAACTTGACAGCTTCCCATGCAAGTGCATCATCATTAATTGATTTAGGCAGATGGGTCATTAGATTTTTAATCTTTTCTTTTAAGACTTGATCTCCTTTTAGCTGAAGAGCTCGTCGAAGATCACCATCCGTAAAAATTCCTTTGAGCTTTTGATTTTGATCAACAACAAGAAGACAGCCGCATCGCTTATCCGAAAATTCAACAAGCACATGCTCCAAAAGATCTTCGGGAAGACAAAAGGGAGTGCGCTTCTTATCAAGCATGATATCTCTTACAAGGAGTGTGGCTCTGCGACCTATCTGTCCACTCGGGTGATTTTTGGCATACTCGTCCAATGTAAAGCGTTTGTCTTTCATTAGAGCAATTGCAAGCACATCTCCAAAAAGGAGCTGAACCTCAGTAGAGATAGTGGGAGCCAGGTCAAAAGGACAAAGCTCATTTTCACAAGGAAGTATGAGAGCGTAATCAGCCCCAAGAGCTAGGCGACTATTCTGGCTTGATGTGATTGCGATAACTTCAACACCTTTGCTTCTAAGGGAGGGAAGAAGCTGCAACAACTCATCTGTCTCTCCACTTTTGCTTAACAAAAAAACGATATCCTCTTGACTTACCATACCAAGATCCCCATGAAGAGCATCGATGGGAGAGAGAAAAAAAGCTTTAGTTCCAGTCGACATCAGAGTCGAGGCAATTTTCTGGGCAATAAATCCACTCTTGCCTATTCCTGAGAAAAAATAGCTCCCTTTTACACTTTTAAGATGTGTGAATAGCGTTTCACAAGCTTGATAATCGAGTTTGTTATAGAAGTGGTCAAGCAGTTGTTTTTGTCTCTCAAAAAGCTTTTTCATAACACAGCTCATTCTGCTTGATCCCATTGAATTTTTCATCTAAAATCTTAATTAAGGTGAGAGAGTTATGAGACACGTTATATCAGTTGCACATGGAGATGGCGTAGGCCCTGAGATTATGAAGGCGACACTGCATATTCTCAAAGAGGGGGGCGCTGCTCTTGACATTGAAGAAGTTGAGATTGGAGAGAAGCTTTACAAAGCAGGACATCCCACAGGAATCGAAGATTCAGCTTTTGAATCGCTCCGGCGGACAAAAGTCTTTCTCAAAGCGCCAATTACAACTCCACAAGGGGGAGGGTTTCGCAGTCTTAATGTAACGATTCGAACTGCTTTTGGTCTTTATGCGAATGTACGTCCTTGCATCTCCTATCACCCCTTCATCAATACAAAGCATCCAAAAATGGATGTTGTGATCATTCGCGAAAATGAGGAAGACCTCTATACAGGCATTGAATACCGCCAAACCCCTGATGTATGCCATGCTACAAAGCTCATCTCCCGTCCTGGCTCTGAGAAGATTGTGCGCTATGCCTTTGAATATGCTCGCCGCTATGGACGCAAAAAGGTGAGCTGCTTTACAAAAGATAATATTCTCAAAATAAGTGATGGTCTTTTCCACAAAGTCTTCGATGAAATTGGCCAAAACTACCCAGACATTGAGCAAGAGCACTGGATTGTTGATATAGGCACAGCGCGCATCGCGGATACTCCAGAAGTCTTCGATGTTGTTGTCCTACCAAATCTCTATGGTGATATCATCTCAGACATAACAGCTCAAATTACTGGCTCTGTAGGCTTAGTTGGCACAGCAAACATTGGAGAGATGGGAGCGATGTTTGAAGCAATTCATGGCTCTGCTCCTAGAATTGCTGGAAAAAATATCGCCAATCCTTCTGCCTTGATTTTAGCCTCCGTATTGATGCTCATACACATTCGAGAGCCCTATGTTGCTAGCCGCATCCACAATGCGTGGCTTAAAACCATTGAGGAGGGTATCCACACAATCGATCTTGGTAAGAGCGGCTATGGTACACAAGAGTTTGCTAAGGAAGTAATCAAACGTCTTGGACAAACCCCTGACACTCTTAAAGCCGTCTCATATGAAGCAAAAGAAGAAGAAGAGTGGAGTCATCACGGCACAACTCTTATAAGCGTCAAACGGGAACTTGTTGGGGTTGATGTCTACATCTACTCACATGAATCTGTAGAACAACTCTCTAATAAAATCAAGGCACTTAGTATTCCACTCACACTCATCACAAACCGTGGTGTGAAAGTTTGGCCTGAACACCAACCTGAAACATTTTGCGTCGACCAATTTCGTTGCCGCTTTGAATCAACTCATTCAATCACCCAAAAAGAGATCCTAAGTCTCCTAGAGCAGCTCGCTCATATAGATATCATTAAAACGGAGAATCTCTACACTTTCGATGGCAACCCAGGATACTCCAAATAGTAACCTGAGTTTTGGGTTTATAGTCGATTAAATCCGGAATGATAATTTTCACCGCGTGAAAGCCTCGCGATTGATAGATCGTAACTGACCCCATATAGTGGAATTAGTTGAAAATTTTACAAATCGGGCGTTAGATTTTGTCTGAGAAGGAGATGCGGATATCGACGCTGACTTTTATAAGTCAGCGAGATAGAGCATGATGTTCTCGGGCAAAAGATAC
>CAMAUB010000147.1 GCA_945861315.1 Chlamydia trachomatis | reverse complement strand
AGATGCTCTTGAAGGTTTTTGTGAACACTCTCAAGATTTAGTACAAGATACGAAGAAGGCTGCAAAAAATTTTTTAAAGGGCTTCAAGAAGTAAGGTGACTGCGTAGTAGCCACGCCTGTTTGTCATGGTCGCGCATACGAGTGACAAGCATATCTGAAGTTCCATAATCTTCAACACTGTCGGTAAATTCAATGATTTTCCGGCAGTGTTCTACTAACTTTTCATGAACACTGACTAATTCTTCGATCATCTGTAGATCATCTAAGTTTGTGTTGGACTCCGTTAAGCATGAAAGCTTTAAAAATTCTCCCATCGATCCTGGAGATGTGTGTTGAAGCATCCTGATTCGCTCAGCAATCTCATCACTTGCCTCGGCGAGATTTTCATACTGCTCTTGTAAAAGCTTGTGAAACATGAAAAATTGTGGGCTTTTCATATTCCAGTGAAAGTTCAAAGTCTTCACGTACAGAACAAAAGTGTCGGAAAGGAAATGAGAGAGGCGCTGACAAATCTCCTTTTTATTTTTTTTTTCCATATTCTCTGTTCTATCAAATTATTTTTAGAAGCACAAGAAGCTTTTATTTTTTCTCCGATATCTTTATATATATTTAATACAATGCCAGCAGCAAAACATGAATTAGACGATTTTTTCCGCAGAGAGAATTTAAATCTTCTCCCAGTCTCATTTTTGAACGCTCGTGATTCTGAAGTTTTAGCGCGTATCTCTCTGTTAATGAGAATGTTCCAAGACCGCAATCTCTACTCATCACTGCTGCTGACACTCCTTCGTCTTCCGCACCAGTTCAAGAAAGTGCGTAGTGTGGCTCATTTAAGTCGTCTGATTGCAGCCGAGTATTTCTATAAAAAAAAAGTTTTAAAAGGAGCGGCTCATCATCGTAATCTCTATATCAAGCTGCTGCGCACTCGCTTAGAATATCCCTTTGGGACAAAGTCTGTGCTTGGGATTGTGGTGATCTTCAACTTGATGAAGCAAAGAGAAGCTTTTGAAGAGCAGCATATCATTGAGGCTGTAAAACGGATCGCTTCTGATGTAAAGGAGGTTGACAGCTCTTTTATCGACTACCAAGATAAGCAAAATGGAGTGCATTCGGTCTATTTGGAGATTGAACGTGAGTGTGGCTTTTCTCTTAAAGAAGTCCAAAAGCTACAAAAAGAACTTCCCAATGAGTTGAAAGGGTGTATTGAACAGCTTGTTCCAATGACTTTTATGAGGCGCAATGAAGAGGAGGTTTATCGCAATATTTTGGCGCTTCGAGATCAACTCAAATCTGTACGCGATATTCCTCAGATGACAATCTCATTTGAAGAGCAGACTCAGTTCGACCTTTTTTTTACAGTTGTATTGCTGCGCCTTGTCAAGGGGAAAGAGCCTTCTGTTAAAGAACTCTTTGAGAGAGAAAATCCAGATATTGTCTACATTCCAGATCGCGTTGATCTAGTTGGAAGCTTACGCAAGGTTTATCAAAAAGAAGCAACTGTATTTCGTCTTCAACTGCCAAAAGGTCAGTTTTATAGAAAAGATCGCTCGGTCAACCTGTATAAAGCTCGTCGCCATATTGTCTCTATGTTGACTAAAGCTTTGGGACAGGTTCGTGACTATAATGGGGGATTGATCCTTAAGCAAAATGAGCGACTTGACGACTTCCTCTCTATTATGCCAAAATATCATGATGAATTTTTGCTTGAAAACTTTTTCTATTCGATCACGCCGATTGCAATGCAAAGTATTCTACCTGCTGCACTTGTCAAAGAGTGGTTTTTAGTTTTTTCAGAGCTTTCAGATCGAGAAATTCCAAAAAAACGTCCTTATTTACTCTCTTTTTTTAAGCGTGAAGAGACTGTTTTGGTCATTGTGCGAGCCGATGATAGTTCCTTTAAAGAAGAGCTACTCAATGCGATCATGAAGCTTGAGATTCCATCTCTTGAGCTCGCCTTCTCAGAGGTAAAAATACATGGAGCTTATTGCTTTGGCTTCCTCTATCGCCCCTCTCAAGTTGGCAATGAGAATGGCTTTTGTGATAAGGTGCGTGAGACTCTTGATAAGTGGGGGGAGAGGGTACATGAAGAACAATCGCTTTCCATTGCTCTTTATGGAAATGAGCCTAGTCTAGATCCTCGCATCACAAAAGGAGATCAATCCTACATCATCATTAAAATGCTTTTTGAAGGTTTGATGCGCATTGGCAAAGATGGGAAGCCACACCCCGCAATTGCTGAGTCTTTCGAAGTTTCAAAGGATTTTAAAACATACACTTTTCACTTGCGTGACTCTAGATGGTCCAATGGAGCTCCTGTAACCGCTCAGGATTTTGAATACTCATGGAAAAAAACGCTCAACCCTCATGCACGCTCGGTTTTCTCCCATACTCTTTTTATGATCAAAAATGCTCGCCTTGCCAAGGAGAAGAAAATAGGACTTGATCAAGTGGGAATTCATGCTGTTGATGATCGCACACTTGTTGTTGAACTTGAATATCCCGCCCCCTATTTTCCTGAAGTTGTATCTCACTGGACTTACTCACTTATCAATAGTCTCATCGATCGGATGCATCCAGGCTGGGCTTTCCAAGCAGGGGAAAAATATGTTTGCAATGGTCCATTCAAACTGGCTGAGTGGAAACAAGGGCGTGCAATCACAGTCGTGAAAAATCCTCTTTATTGGGATAATAAGGCTGTTAAAATGAGCAAAATCTCAATCAATATGATTGATCAGGGGCAAAATGAGCTTAGAATGATGGAGATGGGAGAGCTCGATATTGTAGGCAGGCCAATGACTGCCTTTCCTCAAGCGGGATTTGAGCAAACATTTGAAGATATTGACCTGATCTCTTACCCACTTTATGGTGTTTTTGGAATTGTCTTTAACACAACCCAGTTTCCATTCAATCACAAAAAAATTCGGCAAGCATTTGCCTATGCCATTGACTATTCAGCCCTTTCAAATCAATCTCCAAATGAATATGGAGGGCCTTGTTCTTCTATTCTTCCAACACATCTTTCTTTGCACTCAAGCTCTCTTTTTCCTATGCAAGATCTTAAAAAAGCACGCGCCCTTTTTAGAGAGGGACTGGGAGAGATTGGCTTTGTTAAATCAGACTTCCCTAGAATCAAGCTAATCTATTCAAAAGGGATGCATCGTGAGGCTCTTTTCGTCCATTTGCAACGGCAGTGGAAAGAGGCTTTTGGCATTGAAATCTATCTTGAAAGCTATAGCTGGCGTGAACATTTTGATATGATGGTAAGAGGTAAATATCAGTTTGGTGGCATCGAGCTGCGTGCCCTTTGGTACGATCCTCTGCATCTTCTTGACTTCTTCCAGAAGCGCTCTTCTCTTTTAAATCTTGCTTTTTGGGAAAACCACAAATATCGCGCACTGATCAAACAAGCGAAGGAAGAGGCGACGATAGAAGAGCGCAATGTTCATCTCAAAGATGCTGAAAAAATTATAGCATCAGAGATGCCAATGATTCCTCTTTACCAACTCACAGGTAATTATTTAAAGAAAAGCGGCTTGAAAGACGTTTCAACATCCGAATGCTTTCAAATCGATTTTAAATGGGCTTATAAAGAACACGATTAATAACCCAAAACTCAGGTTAATAATGTTTTTTTCAGATAAAAAAAATTAACTATGGTTTGTTCAAAAATGTGTAATCCTGAACTTTCAATAACAACTGCTCTAGCATCTTTCTTTCATCCATTCACACCAAGAGATACCGGTTCTTATTTTATAGTCGATTAAGTCTGGAATGATATAGTCGATTAAATTTAGATTGATACCCTCTGGTTACGCGAAAGCACCCGGGGTTTAATGATCCCAAGTTGATCAATATTTCTAATATTAACCGACTTGTGATCATTAAACCGCGGGGCTTTGGCGCAACCATAAAATATC
>CAMAUB010000146.1 GCA_945861315.1 Chlamydia trachomatis | reverse complement strand
AGAGATCAGGGGGTTCTTTTTTGAAGAGATACCAAAAATAAAAAATGAATTAGCATCGAGAATTACTGACAATTTCCAACGTATTCGGCTCAATACGATTAAATTTGCTGCTGTTTAAATTCTCAGATTCAGCTTGGATGAGTATATATGATATCCTGTTCGTTTTGTAGATGATCTATTTCGTTTTGTAGGCCAGGAGAAATTGTGAAGGTGATCGATTAGTCAATAGTCATTCTCTATAACTTCTTTTTGAGCAGTTCATTGACAAGAGCTGGGGGAGCTTTTCCCTGGCTCGCTTTCATCACTTGACCAATTAAATGGGAAAAAGCTTTGCCGTTTCCAGCTTTATAGTCGGCAACTGATTGAGGATTTTGCGCAATGACTTGGTCAACAATTGCCTCGATTTCTTTCATATCTTGAACAGGTTGAAACTCTGGATTCTCTTTGACGATTGTTGGGCATCCTTTTCTCGGGTATTTGACCATCTCATCCGCAACTGATTTGGCTAGCCGTCCTGTAATCTTCCCGCTATCTATCATGTTGACAAGCTCTCCAATATCAACAGCTGAGATCTCGCTTTCCCAAAGATTTTTCCCGCTCTCTTTAAACCTGCCACCAAATTCACCAATCATCCAATTGGCAAGTGATTTGGCGTTGTTGCAAACGGTAAGCCCTAGCTCAAAGTAGTCGGCAAGCTTCTTCTCATTGACGAGGATAAATGCATTGTCTTGTGGTAGGCCAAGTTTTGCTATATAGCGCTTTTCTCGTGCATAGGGAAGCTCAGGAAGAGATTTGCGCAAAACATCAATATATTCCTCTTCCAAAAGAAGGGGAGGGAGATCTGGTTCTAAGAAGTAGCGGTAGTCATCAGCGCTCTCTTTTTTTCGCATCAATATCGTTTCTTTACGCTCTGAATCAAAACGGTAAGTTGAAGAGATGATAACATCTTTTGGATCCATGGTGGGATTTGAGAGATATTCACGCACTTGTCGTTTGAATTCAGATTCAAGTGCGATACCAAGAAAGTTGAATGAGTTCATATTCTTGATCTCAATTTTATTGCGTAGTTTTTTCTCTTTTTTAGGGCGTACTGAAATGTTGGCGTCGATGCGCAAAGAGCCCTCTTCCATGTTGCAGTCTGAAACATCGAGATATTGCAAAATCGCTTTGATGCCAGTTGCATATGCAATCGCTTCTTTAGGAGAGAAGATGCATGGCTTAGAGACAATCTCAATGAGAGGAACTCCAGCACGATTGTAGTCAACACCGGCAAACTGATTGAAGTGTTTGAGCATTCCCGCGTCATCTTCAAGGTGGGCGTGGTCAATTTCAAAGGTCATCGGTTTCCCATCCACATCAGTTGTAAGCATCCCCCCAATCATGATGGGCATTTCAAATTGGGTGATTTGGAAATTGCGTGGAGAATCTGGATAGAAATACGATTTACGATCAAAACGGCTATATTTAGAGATGTTTGCATTAATCGCACAACCAAACAAGACAGCTTTGCGCACAGCCTCTTTATTGAGGACTGGCAAAGTGCCGGGCTGTCCTGTGCAAACATCTGAGATATTGGTGTTTGGCTCATCGCCAAATCGATTGGGGGCGCTGCTAAAGAGTTTTGATTTGGTATTAAGCTCAACGTGAATTTCAAGACCAATGACTGGTTCCCATTCGGCAAGCGTTGCATGATCCATTTTAGGCCTCTTTGTCAAACTGTTTGGGGATTTCAGCTGAAAAGGGAGTGACCTGTTCAAAGGCGTGAGCCATGCGTGTAATGAGTGGATCACCTCGTCTTGTCCCAATGAACTGCAAACCAAATGGTTTCTTTTCAGGATTAAAGCCGCAAGGGACAGAGATTGCGGGTAGGTGGGCTAGGTTGACCCCGATTGTATAGATGTCTTGGAGGTACATTTCAAGAGGATCTTGGATCGCTCCTTTTGGGAAAGCTGGAGTGGGGGAGACGGGAGTGGCAATCACATCACATATTTCAAATGCTTTGTTAAAAGTCTCTATAATCTTGACTCTCACTTTGGTCCCTCGACGATAGTAGGCATCTTGGTAGCCAGAGGTGAGAACAAAAGTTCCAAGTAGAATACGCTTTTTGACCTCAGCTCCAAAACCTTGTGTCCTAGAGAATTTATACACTTCTTCTAAGCTCTTAGCTTCTTTAGCACGCACACCATAGCGAATGCCGTCAAAACGAGCTAAGTTAGTAGAGGCTTCTGCTGTTGCAAGAATGTAATAGGCTGCAACTGAGTACTTTAAAATATCTAGATCAACTTCGACAATCTCACAGCCGAGCCCCTCTAATACTTTGAGTGACTCTTCAAAGCAAGAGCGCGCTTCTTTGGGCAGTTGCTCAAGAAATCGCCAAGGCACTCCAATTTTTTTCCCTTTTGTGCCATCAAAAATGTAGTCATCTGACCGCTCTGGAAGAGAGGTGGCATCTTTGGGGTCGTGTCTTCCTATCACTTCCATGATCATGCCAATGTCTTCTGCCGTTGTGGCAAAAGGGCCAATCTGATCAAGGGAGGAGGCAAAAGCAACAAGACCGTAGCGTGAAACACGGCCGTAAGTTGGCTTTAGACCGAAAATGCCGCAAAATGCTGCAGGCTGACGTACAGAACCACCCGTATCGCTTCCAAGGGTAATGGGGCATAAGCGGGCGCTACAGGCTGCGGCACTTCCTCCAGAGGAGCCACCTGGAACACAGGTGAGGTTCCAAGGATTGTTTGTTTCTTGATAGGCGGAGTGCTCGTTGGATGAACCCATCGCAAATTCATCGAGATTAGTCTTTCCAAGAATAATCCCATCTTCCTCTTCAATAAAACGAGTGACTGTTGCATCAAAGACGGCATTATAATTTTCTAGAAATTTGGAGGCGCAAGTGGTGATCTCTCCATTGACATGAATGTTGTCTTTTAAGCTGACTAAAACACCCGCTAACTTTCCAAGTTTACCACCCTTTGCCTTTTTTGCATCAAGAGTGCGAGCTTGATCTAAAGCACGCTTTTTATAGACTGACAAAAAGGCGCCGATCTTAGGGTCAAAAGTTTCAATTCGTTTGAGAAAGTAAGCGGTGATTTCTTCGGCTAACAGATCGCCTGCAAGGAACTCTTTATGGAGCTGTGAGGCAGATTTTCTATACATCCTTCAACACCGTCGGGACGCGAATCATTCCACCAATTTGATCTGGAGCGTTTTTGAGAAAGACTTCACGGGAGAGGGTCTGTTTTACCTCATCCTCGCGCAGAGCATCACATCCTTGTTCATCCATGTGGGAGTAGGGTGAAAGATCGCTCACATCAACTTCCTCGAGTAATTCAATATAGGCAACAATACGCTTCATATCATAAGAGAGTTTAACAACTTCTTGGTCAGTGAGAACAAGACGGGTTAATTGACACAAAGTTTTGATAGTATCTTCATTAAAATGTGACATTTCTTATGCATAATAAGCTCTTGACCTATAAATCGCAAGACCGTAAAAGAAAATCATGAAAATAGTCATAGCTGGGGGGCGTGGGTTTATTGGGAACCACATTTCAACTCATTTCAAGGAGCATCAGCTCATCATATTAAGCCGCACTCCAAATCAAGGACATTATTGGAATCCAGAGGCGCAGCAAATCGCACCTCACTTGATGAAGGGTGTTGATGTTGTGATCAACTTAGCGGGGGAGAGTGTTGCCGGCAGATGGACACAAAACAAGTTAAACAGAATACGAGAGAGTCGTTTTAAAGCGACTAACTTTCTTGTCAATTTGATGGCTTTAAATCCTCCAAAACTCTACATCGGCGCTTCTGGGATGGGCTATTATGGGGATCGAGGGAGTGAACTGCTCACAGAAAAGAACCAATCGGGGCATGGCCCCCTTGCAGAGGTTTGCCGTATCTGGGAGCAAATTCCCAAAAAACTGACCGAAGTGAGACAAGTTTATTTGCGTATGGGGCTTATTTTAGGTGATGGGGGAGCTCTA
>CAMAUB010000145.1 GCA_945861315.1 Chlamydia trachomatis | reverse complement strand
TCTCACGTTTTACACCTGTTAGTCGACGAAATTCTTCTTCTTTTAAATTTTTTACAATTTCAAATCTCATGGATAGTACCTCACAATTCGGTAGCTATTCTACCAAATTCAAGATTAAAATTTGAGTTTTGAAAGAAGTCTAATAGCTTATTTGAATAACCATTGGGAAGAGATGACTTTGTTTTTGCGAATTCCCGGAGTTCCCATCGATAACAACGATACCGAACGGCTAATAAAACAATCAGTCCGAAATCGGAAGAATGCTTATTTTTATCGCAATGAAACCGGGGCCAAAATTGGGGATATCTTGATGAGCGTAATGGAGACCTGTATTCTCAACGATGCAAACCCTTGGGAATATCTGGTGGTAATCCAGGAATATCAAAAAGATGTTCGGAGAAATCCCGTTCTTTGGATGCCATGGGTCTATGAGAAGCGGCTCAAAGAGTTGAAGCCTCCATAGTCACCGGAAGTTCTCCAGCAATAATGGTCTCGTCTTCTTCTTTTACCAAATGAATTTTAGAGATGAGATCGGTCGAGATTTCATCAGTGAGCTTGCGGAGTATGCCTGCGTATTTATTGTACTCCGGCCATAAAACTAAATCCATAAAAGGCGTGGAGACTCGAACCATTGCTGTGGTATGTTTTTGTCGCATGTAGCGGTATGTTCGAAGCCCATGTTTCCTGCAAATGGCAACAAAAAGTTTTTTTTCCCAACGGCTGTGCAATCTGACGGTATACTCAATCGGTTGAGAAGTAATTTTTTCCTGAAGACGTTGTTTTGCAAACTCAGCGGCTTGGCGCTCTCCATCATTCTTAGTCCCTGCAATGAGAGCTTCAATTTTACGAATTTTATCAGCAATAGCCATAGACAAATTGGGGGTTAAAGAAAGCAAGTCTACAGAGACGCAAAATTAAATTCACGCACTCTCACCGCAAGGACACGATATATCTAGCAACTTAAAAAAACCGAGTTTTGGATCACAAGAATATTGGCCAATTGCACCAAGAATCAAAATAAAAATTTTCAATAAAGAGAGGAGATGCTATCATGCTTCCTTTTTGGAGACAACTATAATGAAACGTCTATTCTTGGTTTTAACATGTCTATTTTGTTTTAGTCTGCATGCCGCGCTCTTTTTTACCCCTCAGATGATTTCGAAGCACTTGGAAGGATATTCAGAGGAGGAGATGCGTCTAATAGAGCAGGACCTTAAAGTAGTGCGCAGCGTCTGTTTTGGTGAGACTCAAAATGCAGAAAACCGTTTTTTTCTCGCTACAGCGGGAGGGCCAGGTGCTCGCAAAACAACAATTCTTGAGAGGTTTATCTCAACACATCCTGAATACCAGGAAGGGATCTACTTGGATCCCGATCCTCGCACGCTAAAATTTATGGTCCATACTTATTATGCTCGCTCACTTACTCCTTTGATGATTGCTGACGCCAAGAACTATGACGAGGTAATCAAAAATGCCTATGAGAAATGGCGTGCTGGATCTAACTATATAGTTCTAAATCTTTTAGAAGAGGCTTTTACAGCTGGCCTCAGCATTGCTTATGGAACTACTTCCACAGGCACCCATATCCCTGAATTCTTTAAGAAACTGAAAGAAAATAATTATGAAATTGTATTGCTCCTCTGCTCCTGCTCTGATGATGTTCGTTATAATGCAGTAGATTATCGCAATCGTATTATACGTTTTTATCAATCTTCACCTGAAGATGCCGTTGCAAAAGGCATTCTTTTTCCACAAAGAATGTCATCTTATTTTACTTATGCAGATCAGCTATATTTTTATTGGAGCGATAGTCTGTTTTCACCTGAGAGACTCGCTGGAATTTGGTGTAATGGCAAACTCGAAATTCATGATAGAGATGCAATGCAGCATTTTATAGATAAATATGAGTCAGATCGAATAGTTCTCAAAGAAAAAGGAATATCCATTCCCTCTTTTACTGTTCTTTTATCGAAGCCCATTCAACAGTGAAGTGCGATAAAAAGGCGTAAGAAAAGTACTTTTATTTCTTGTAATTGGTATTAGCTCATCTTTTATCTTTCATCGTACCATCAACCATCTCTTTTTTTAGGAGAGTGGCTGAAAGGGAAAGATGAGCATCAAATTTGACCACAAGAGTATATGTTTGGTCAATTTCCAATATGCTAGATGCTTCGAATTGAACTTTTCCAATAGTAGGTTTTTTATGAGAACTTCCCTCAAAAATTCTGGTTGTGATCGTTAGATCACGAATTTGTCCAATCGTTACTTTTAGTAAATCTGAATAAGTTTCTTGACCATCATATTTTCGGCATGTGAATGGAAGTTCTCGAACTTCAGAAGGTGATATATTATTTGGAATCTGCACGCAGATCCTGGTTGTCGCACCTTTAAATACAAGGTCTACAACCTCGACATTTAAACCTCCCTGAAGAACCTCTCCACGCCATGTGCTCGGACCTTTCCAACCGAAATTTAAAATAATTCCTTCACGTGAAGCCGCTGCAGCCATCAACCCTCTTCTCATCTTTAATATTAAAATTTTGTAAATGTTTTAGCGCGATCCAATGAATTTCACAACTTAAATGACAGGCTTTATGTTTTTTTTCCACTATATCTCACAATAATACGTGCCATTTGATTAGGAACGTAGGAGTAGGGAATGATCTGCTGATCTACCAATCGTAGCGTCTCTTTTTTTGCGCCTTGATCAATAGCTTTTTGTTGGGCTTGCTCATAAAGTTTATCCAAAGCTACCTCTCGATTTCGTAGGCTGACTATCATGTCAACCGTTCCAGATATTTCTGAAAGTGCTGCTCCATAGGCATTTGCAACATTTAAAAACGAGGGCATTTGATACTCTTCTTGAAAGAAACAAGGAGGCAGTAATGCAGATTTGGACCTCAAGCGCGATTACCTAATGTTTTTAAGATTCTGCCACCCTAGAAATTGATAGATTGAATAAGATCTTGATGTCAAAAGCAAAAGCCATACATTCGATTTCAGCAGTATTGATCTGTTATCCATCTGCGTATTGTATTTTTATGTAATAGCGTGGTAGTGTCTTTCCCTCTGTGATTTTGAAAATGCATACAAAGTAGATTTTAATTAGGGAGCGTGCGGCTTTAATGTTTGTTAAGAAAATAGTCTCAATCTTATTTGTTTTTTTGTTCCTTGCGCGCTTGGACGCGGCATTATTGAGTTCTTTACCCGATGATGAAGATATTCTGGATGCAATGCAAGAACATGATGTGCAAGGCACAATGATCATTTCCTCAGAGGATAATCAGATAATCTATATCTTTGATGCAGAGAGAGCACATACGCCTCTTTCACCCGCATCAACATTTAAAATCGCTAATTCAATGATTGCAATTGAAGAGGGTGTGTTAAAAGACCAATACGAAATGATAAAGTGGGATGGGGAGAAACGCTTTTTTGATGCATGGAATCAAGATCAAAATCTGAAATCAGCTTTCAAGTCATCGTGTGTTTGGTTTTATCAAGAGTTAGCAAAAAAAATAGGAGGGCCGAAATATGAGATGTACTTTGAACTATTCGATTATGGCAATCAGCTTCTTGGGGACGATATCACAACTTTTTGGCTCGAAGGTGAGGGCGACTTGAGGATAACTCCCTTAGAGCAAATCGATTTCCTGAAGGGAATCTATCATCGAACACTACCAATCTCTGCTAGAACGTATGCCATTTTGCAAGATGTTATGTTGGAAGAAGAAGGTTCAGATTATCAAATATATTCAAAAACTGGTTCTGCTACAAAAAATTGGATTGGACATGGGTGGTATGTTGGTTATGTGACTGTTAAGAATGAAACTTGGTTTTTTGTTACAAATATATTAATTGATGGAATGAAAGATTTACCAAAAAGAAAAGCTGTGACAATAGCCGTTCTTAATAAGAAAGGTATTATCTGATATAACCGTCTTATGTCTAATAGTTTAAGATTACTTCTTTTGACTATTAGTATCTTTAGCGTTAGTATCTTTAGCATTCGAGGATGGCGCATCACAATGACACTTTAATTTGGTCAC
>CAMAUB010000144.1 GCA_945861315.1 Chlamydia trachomatis | reverse complement strand
TAGCCTTTGTGGAGGATTCAGTGATCTTGAACACTTCCTCCACATCAAACCCTTTTCGTGCAGCATATTCACGCAAGCGACGCTCTTGGGCTGGGATAGATTGTCCTTCTTCTTGGTCTCTGCTTGAGACACGGGCAAAAAGTATAGCTTTCATTCTACGATTCTTCCTACATTTTTAGTTTTTTAGAGGGGGATTATATCACCTAATTTTTGCGAAACAAAGCCAATTTCCCCCTCTATCAAAGTTTCTTTGTCTTGCCGTGAAAACTGAAGAGACTTTAGTTCTTCCAGAGCTTTGAACAAACTCCTCTCCAGCATCACTTCATACCTTGACATAAGCATTAGCTTTTCTCCCGAACAACCACTAAAAATCTTAGAAAGATTCTCCCTATCTAAGAAATCGATTGCCCGATCCATAACCATTGCTTCAATTCTTGCTACTCTGGAAAGACGCCATGCAGATGCTAATGCCCTTTCCCAAAACAACATTTCAAGCAACCCTTGGGGTTGAAATTGTTCATAAAAAGCATCTTTCAAGTTTGTAAACTCTTCTTCAGCCTCATGAGACAATAAGATTTGCCTGCTGAAAATCCCATGTGTCAGCGCATTTCTAGCCACAACGGCCTTTCCTTCTGCTGACATCGGCCCTGTTGACCTTTTGGAATTCTTGCGATTTGCTACGCACTGTTTTGTTGTTACCATTTCACCCTTCCTTTCTTTTCCGATTTCTTATTTCCCTAGGGAAATCGTCAAATCGGAAATTTCTTAAGTTATGAGATTAACCCCTGTTCTTTAGCTTTTTTCTTTCGTGTCTCGACCTGCGATTTCGTAAGACCTGTTTTCTCCATGGTCTCTTCTATCGTCAATCCCTCATTGATAGCCTTGGCCACTTCTATAATTTCCAAGCTTGGCTTTGCTTGATCAATCTCCCAAAGCCATAACCCATCATCTTGTTCCACTAAACGGACTTGGAAAGAAGCTGCATCGTCGCCAGCAAAATGACGGGTCTTTTCAAAGTTAACTTCAAATGAAGCACCTTGATCTTGCCGATATCCTTGCGGTTGTTTTAAAAGCATCACAACATCAAGGATATCCTCTCTTTTACTTGTGCCACGCTGTTGCCCTCCTTTAGCAGCGTGGTGGATGAAAAGAACCGATTTACCTAGTCGCCGTAGCTCAAGAGCCCAGTCCTGTACAGGCTGCCAACTATCGGCCTCATTTTCATCACCTGAACGGAAAAGGGTCGAAATATTGTCTATGATGATGAGCTCACTTTCTTTCATTAATCCCATTAACTCATCTCTGCCTTCCCTAGTAGCCAAATCAGGCATGGCTCCATCTTGCAAATCAGGGGTGATCAGTCTAAAAAAGCTCGGATCTGGGAGTTTCAAATCTTCTGTCACCGAAATCCTGAGCAACCTCTCTTGCATTGCAGCAGCAGGCATCTCACCGTCAATGTACAATACTTTTCTCGGACGTGGTGCTTGCCACTTCAAGAAAATACCACCTGTCGCCACAGCACAAGCAATTCCAAGGGCAACATGTGTCTTGCCCACTCCACGCTTAGCATAAAGAAGCCCTAGCCCTTGTGAAGGGAGAAAAGGAGCTAAAAGCATCTCCCGCTTGGGCAATTGCATATTCAAAAATTCATCAACCGTCACAGCCCGAATTTTTCCAGACTGTTGAGGAACAGCGTAATCAGAGGTTTGAGCAACAATTTCTATTAACTGCTGAGTTGTATTCCCTAGAGCTAACCAATCGCTTACATCTTTTCCATGAGAGTCTTGGTACTCCAACTCTGGAAGTCCGACAACACGAAGACGCTTCACTCGACCGCAAAGTTTTTTGCATAATAGATCACGTCTTGCCCAACCTGTCTTATCCATATCGTAGAGGATGACAATATCGGCATCTTTAAGCACTTCAGAAAACTCATCAGGCCATTTTAAGGATTCTGGTGCAGTGGTCGCTACAAGGCCATAGCCAAGCAGCTTATCCGCATCTTTTTCACCTTCAACCAAGAAGATCGTTTGCTTTTCAGCAATTCCTTTTAAAAGGCTAGGCAGTTGGTAAAAAATTTTCCTACAACCGTTTAGGCTGCGTATGACGTTTCCATTTTCATCGTCTCTTTCCCAATAAAAGCTTTTATCTTTCCCATCAAAGCCTGGTTCAATCCTGATCTTAGTGAATAAAACCTTTCCTTCTTCATCATGATATGGATATTCAATCCTCTTTCTTGCAGCTTGTCCTGAAATCCTCTCTGGAAATAAGTTTGCTATAGCGATCCCCAATGAACTGCAAATGTCTTCAGTGGAGCAGCCAGTGAAACACTTAACCAATAACTTCCCTTCGTCACCCTCGCATAGAGAAAGACTGGGATTTGAATCATCATGGGCAGGGCAACAACCTATATAGCCACCACCAGATTTTTTAACAGATTTGCCCGTCTTTATTTCGAGCAGCCTAACAAGCTCAGTGAGCTCCATAATTACCTCTTTGTTAATTTTTTATGTTTTCATTCTCCGAATAGCTCACTTGCTCTCTTGCAAATCGCCATTTCAATTTCTTTGCTCAACACAGGTTCAATGGGATAACAAACAGAAACGCTCTGCTCTCCAACCTTACGAGTGGGATAGGTGATCCGATATCCCTTCCCATCAAGCCTTTTGTGAACACCTATGGAGGTAATATACAAACGGTCATCTAGGTTAATGCTGGCAAAAGCTATCAAACCGTTTTGGGGTCTGATCGGAAGAAGTTCCACCTTTGTTATGCTCATAAAGCCCTGGGTTGTTACGTCTATCAATTTTCAAAAGCAAGCCGAAGAAAGAAGTTAATGCAAGAACATCAGGATCACCTTTTGGTGATACAACTTCTTCCTGCGAAATTTTTTGATCCAACTTGCCTTTTTTCATGCCCCTCATGATACCTAGACTTAAGGCGTTTGGCTTTTGACTGCCTGAAAATGGAAATCCAACACCCTTTTTCAAGAAACTTTTGGAAACAAACTGGAAATGGGGTATTTTGAGAAAGAATTTCAGGAGTAATAGTTGCGACTGGAGTGGAAATGAAAATGTAAAAAAGAAGTAACAAAATGGCTGCAGTTTTAAATTATCCTGCCGTTAGTATCTCAGATATGCTAAGTCGCTTTGAGGAAGAAGTAGCCAAAACCTCTTCAAGAGATGCCCTTGTTAAACTATTCTGCTCTCAAATCATTCCATTCATCTCTAATCATCCTACCCTAGAACCTTTACGGTCACGTTGGATTGCAAAGCAGCAAGCCTTGGCTTACGATATTGATAAGAGTGAACAAGATACACTAGAAGAAATCCAAAATGCCTTCGTAAAAATCAGAAAAGACCTGGAAGGGAGCACAGATAGCTCTATCCAATCGCAAATCACAAAAATAGAAAACATTTTAGGGGGACGGGACAAGTACTATAGTCCACCGATCTATGTTGTGCTTTTTGATGAACTGAAACAACTCCTAGAACTAGCCCTTACAGCAGGGCACGTAGATGTGTGCAAGAAATATTGCAAATTGAACACACATACAAAAGCAGTTCAAACACATCCTTCTCAAAAAACCCGTTGGGGGCTGCTAAATGAGCAAGGGGTAGTATATAAGATTTTGCCCTCTGAAGAAGCTTCCGAAGTAAAAAACGATCCTAATCTATTCAGAATCCCACCAGACATTCATTGGATTGATGAAACATTTATTGAGCTCTTTACAATCGTTCCTTCATTGAACAAAACATATGAATCCAAGAGAGCAACACAATCAGAACAGACCCACGATCCTGCCGTCGTCTGGTGGTGGATGCAAGGTGCTTTGCGTTTCTGGAATACACCCCAATCTCACTTTGAACAACCCGTCTCGCCTCCAAAGAAACAAACTGACTGCTCTAAACATTTCACAAAGCTGTGTGAAGTATCCGTGTGGAGGGAAATTGAGGATGCTAAAAGAGGAAATTCTTCCAGATCTAAAGCTTTCATTTTTACTGACACGTTTTTCCGTAATGGCCTTCAGACTCTTACCAATGAAATCATCGCTTTTTTATCTAACCCAGACACAAGCACTGAGTCATCTTTG
>CAMAUB010000143.1 GCA_945861315.1 Chlamydia trachomatis | reverse complement strand
TAAGGGATACGCTTCATAAAAATCCTTACCCATTCCCACACCCTGAGATCCTTGCCCAGGAAATAAAAAAACAACTCTCTTACTCATCTTCCACCTTTGTTAATATAGAAGCCCCCCATGTGAATCCAGCTCCAAATGCTACCAGAAGAAGGTGATCTCCTTTCTTAATTTCTTTCTCACGAATCAGTTCATCCAAAGCTATTGCAATTCCAGAGGCTGATGTATTTCCATACTTATGAACTGTTTTAAATACCTTATTATCAGGAACATTAAAGCGCTTTGCGATAGAGTCAATAATCCTCTCATTAGCTTGATGAGGAACAAACCAATTGATCATTTCTGGAGTTAAATTGGACTTGAGCAAACACTCTTTTGCAGCACTCTCCATTCGGCGAATTGCGTGCTTAAAAACCTCCTGACCCTCCATAGAAATGTAGTGCATTTTCTTTTCAATAGTTTCCTCAGAAGCTGGGTGACGTGATCCGCCACCCTTTAGGGTAAGAAGACTTCCAGCCTCTCCATCTGAACCAAGACAGATATTATTAACGGAGAAACCGGCGCCATGAGCACTCATAACAGAGGCAGCAGCTCCATCTCCAAACAAAACACACGTGCGACGATCTGTATAGTCGACAACTGAAGAGAGCTTTTCTGAGGCTACGATCAAAACATTTTTGTAAGCCCCTGATTCAATAAATCCCTTTGCAATAGAAAGAGCATAGAGATAGCCTGTGCAAGCAGCCTGAATATCAAAAGCAGGCGCTTGAATACCTAAAGCAGCTTGAATAAGCGCTCCTGTGCTAGGAAAAATATAGTCTGGGGTCGATGTAGCAACCAAGATCATGTCAATCTCACTTGGATCGATTTTGGCAGCCTCAATTGCCTTTTTGGCAGCCTTAGCTCCCATATCAGAGGTGAATTCTGTCTTAGCTGCGATACGCCTCTCGCGCATCCCCGTTCGACTGACGATCCACTCTTCAGTAGTCTCCACCATTTTTTCAAAATCTTTATTGGTTAATACTTGGGATGGCAGGTAGGACCCTGTTCCAATGATTCTAGCTTGTTTGGCCACTTGGGCTCCTTCCGTAAGATAATAGGAGTAATCATTTTAACAGAACTTGATTTAAATCCCAAGTTGATAAATCATGACTCGCTCTTATGAAGTACCCTGACCATCTCAACTTACTTATCGATTTGTTCAAAAAATTCCCTGGTGTTGGGACCAAGTCAGCTGAGCGCTTTGCTTTTGAGCTCATCAACTGGTCTGATGAAAACCTTAAGCAGATGAGCGAGACTATCAGAAATACAAAAACAAACTTAACACATTGCACATCTTGCGGTTCACTTGTTAAAGACGATTGTTTATTTTGCAAGCGAACAGGAACAACGCTTTGCGTTGTAGCAACAGCTCGAGATATTTTTCTGATTGAAGAGACTAGAACATACCAAGGCCTCTACCATGTTCTTGGAACTCTTCTCTCCCCTATCCATGGCTTGGTCCCTTCAAAATCTATTATTGACAAACTAAAGCAGCGCATTACAGACCTTTCTATCAATGAAATTATTATTGCCTTGGATTCAACCTTAGAAGGTGATGCTACTGCTCTCTATTTGAAAAAAGAACTTGCTCCACTAGCAGTCGCGCTGTCACGCCTTGCACTTGGTATTCCGATGGGTAGCTCCCTTGATTATATTGATGGAGGGACACTCACTCGTGCTTTTGAGGGTCGCTTAGCATATTAAACTGTTGCACTAAAGGGGTCCTTTTTACTAACATCGAAAACATTTTTATGAAAAAGACGATCTTACTATTTTTATTTCTGTTTCCAACCCTTCTGTTCGCACAAAACTATGAAAAGTTGCGCGTTGGAAAAATCACCATCATTCCTGAAAATGTGGCCCCTTCAGCGCCATTTGATTTTAAGGCAGTGCGCTCTAAACTCCATACCAAAGAGGGAAACTACTTCTCTCAGTTTGAGTTTGACAATGATTTAAAGATGCTAGCTGAAGAGTATGAATCTGTTGATCCTTTGATTGAAATCGCAGGAAATCAACTCTGCATTACACTCCATATTTACTTAAAGCCCTCTATTCGAGAGATTATCTTCTGCGGTAACGGCCGAGTTTCTGACAAACGATTAAAAAAAGAGCTTGAGCTCGAAAAGGGATCATTCTACGACCGAGAAGAGTTCATTACCTCCTTTAATAAAGTGCGTCGTCTCTATGTGAAAAAGGGATACTTTGAATCTGAATTAGATTTTGAGGTTGTGCCAGTTGGAGAATGTCATGAAGTCGATATAAAAATCACGGTCGATGAGGGACGTGCAGGCAAGATCAATAAGCTTGATTTTTGTGGAGCAACCTCAAAAGAAGAGGACGATATCCTCGATATGATGGTAACCAAGAAGTTTAACTTCTTACTTAGCTGGTACATCGGCACCGGCTGCTACAACCCAGAAATGATCGAACACGATCGCCTGCAGATCATCAACTATTATCAAAACAGAGGATATGCTGACGCAACTGTTCAGATTTGCCTAAGAGAGTCAAAACAAACCAACCGTATCTGCCTTGAAATTTCTGTAGACCGAGGTGAGTGCTACCACATAGGCAATATGGCTATGAACGGAAACTGCCTCTTTACAAACGTGCAGATCTGGAATGAGTTCAACTTTGGGTGCGGCAGTCTCTATTCTCCGGAAAAAATTCGCAGTACCATCAAAAATGTTACTGATCTCTATGGACGGTGCGGCTACATCGACGCTAACATTGATGTCCAGCTCTCGCTTAGAGATGATGAGCCTATCTATGACCTTTGCCTTATTGTCAACGAAGGAGAGCAATACCATGTTGGCTTAGTCAAAGTCTTTGGAAATCACTGCACACAGACAGGCCTGATCTTGCATGAAACTCTACTTTGCCCAGGTCAAGTCTTCAATGCCCGCAAGCTAAAAGGGACAGAAACACGCCTGCAAAACACTGGCTACTTTGAAAATGTCAACGTCTATGCTGTTAAATCTCAATATGAAGATCCATGTGGAGAAAAACTTTATCGTGACGTCTACATTGAAGTGCAAGAAACAGATACAGGAAATGTTGGGCTCTTCTTTGGATTCAGCTCAATTGAGAGGATCTTTGGTGGTGTTGAAGTCTCTGAGCAGAACTTCAATATTAGTGGATTAACCCGCGTTCTTGAAAAAGGACCTGGAGCTTTAAGAGGTGCTGGAGAATATGCACACTTTAAGGTGAATATTGGTGATCGTCAAACAAGCTACCTCCTTCAGTGGACTAAGCCCTATTTTTTTGATACCCCATGGATTGTTGGATTCGACCTTGAGAAAAACAACAACAGAGCCCTCTCTCGTGCATATGAAATTAAAACCTGGGGTGGATCTGTTCATGCCACATACATTTGCAATGAGTTTCTCAAGTACAATACCTACTATAGAGCGATTCACACCCACACAGCCGTTGGCTCCAATCCAACTGCTGCGCTACGTACTGAGGGAGATCGTTCTGGATTTATTTCAGCTGTTGGCTTGAATTTGATCTACGACTCAACCGATCATCCTCGTAAACCTACAGATGGTTTCCGCTCTCGCTTCATCTATGAAGTGGCAGGTATTGGAGGAAATTACGAGTTCATGAAATTTGCTTACCTGAATAGCTACTACTATCCACTCACGCGCAGAGGAGTCTTGAAATTTAGAGCTGAGTTTCAATTCCTTCACACATATGGTGATACAGCAGAGAAAGATCTTCCACTATCTGAGCGTTTGTTCTTAGGTGGTGAGACGACAGTTCGTGGTTACAAGCCCTTTACAGTTGGCCCACTTTTTGCCAATTTAGAGCCTCGGGGTGGTGTTTCTTCTGTTCTATTCTCTGAAGAGTACCAGCACAACCTACTTAAAATGCCTTGTCTTGACGCCTTTTGCTTTGTCGATGCGGGTATGGTCACACTATCTGAGTTTACCATATCAAAATACGTTGCCTCTGTCGGACTTGGAATTCGCTTTGAAGCGATGAAAAATGTGCCTATCATGCTTGGATATGCTTGGCCGATTCACCCGATTGTTGTCGTGAATACCGTCGAAATTGACAACTCACAACGCT
>CAMAUB010000142.1 GCA_945861315.1 Chlamydia trachomatis | reverse complement strand
TCTTGAGCTTGGCAATTGCATCCATGATCTCTTTGACAATCTGCTGCTGCTGAGCCTTCTTGTCTAAGTCTTTAAGATGTTCAAAAGTAATTGCTTTTCCAAAAACAACATAGGCTCTGCCACGTCTTCTGGGCTTTTCCATATTGATGTTCCAAATGTCATACGTCCCATGAACGTAGGTAGGAATCACGGGGCAATTGCTTTTCTGGACAAGTAGCCCAGCACCTAACTGACCAGGCTGAAGCTCACCGTCTCGTGTGCGCGTACCTTCTGGAAAAATCACAGCAATATTTCCTTGTTTGACAAGTTCAGGGATGAGCTTGAAGATCTCTGAGTTCCCTTTACCCCGTTTGACCGGGTAGCATCCAACATGACGCATAAACCAGCCGCCAATGGGTGTTTTGAACAGACTGTCTCGTGCCATGAAGCAAAGTCTTCTTGGATAGAGAGCTCCTCCTATCATGGGAGGATCATAAAAAGAGGCGTGGTTAGCAGCTATGAGCCCCCCACCTTTAGGAATGTTCTTTACTCCATATGCCTTAACACGATAGAGAATTTTAAAGAGGGGGATGAAGTAGAGAAAGACTCCGATAAATGTACAAATAATGGTCATGATTCTATGGTAGAATTGATTCAACCGATGCATTTAAGCACCTCTTCAACAACTTGGTCAATCGTAAGATTTGATGTGTCAATGAGGTGAGCGTCTTTTGCTTGTTTGAGTGGTGCAATTTTGCGTGTTGAGTCAAGGTGGTCACGCGTTTGGATGGCGAGCATCACCTCTTGCTCTTTCATCCCTACATATTTGTCTTTGAGTTCTAAGAAGCGTCTTTTGGCACGCACAGCAGCGTTTGCAGTAAGAAAAATTTTACATTCGGCATCAGGAAAGACCACAGTGCCAATATCTCTTCCTTCAAAAACGGCGTGATGTGCTTGCCCAAATTCTCTTTGAATGCGCAAAAGCGTGTCGCGCACTTTAGGGAGAGCAGCAATGGCGGAGACGTTTTTAGTCACCTCAGGCGTGCGTATCGCTTCGGTTACATCCTCACCGTTTGCGAAGTAGTGCTCTCCATTTTGAATATCGAAGTGAAATGTTTCTAAAAGAACTTCAAGCCGCTCTACATCTGTTACTTCTATGCCTTGTTGCATAGCAGCATAGGTCACAGCTCGATACATCGCGCCGGTATCAAAGTAATTGTACTTAAGCTTAGCTGCAACTTTTTTTGCAATTGTTGTCTTTCCAGTTCCAGACGGTCCATCAATTGCAATAATCATGTGTAGAGCACTCTTAAAAACAGGAAGATAACAGGAGAGGTGAAGAGGATGGAGTCAGACATATCTAGAACGCCCCCAACACCGGGGATAGTGTTGCTATCTTTCACATCAGCATCCCGTTTGAGCATCGACTCAGCGAGGTCTCCAAGCTGCCCAATAAATCCAACAATGAGGCCAAACCAGATAGAGGCACTATATGTAAAGCCACCAAAAGCATCGAAGCGCCTGCCGATATAGCAAACAAGTAGACTCATGAGGATTGAGGAAGCTAGGCCTCCAATTGCTCCTTCAAGTGTTTTATTGGGGCTCAAACGGTGAGCGAGTTTCTTCCGACCAAAGAGGCGTCCAATAAAGTAGCCCCCCATATCGGCACTTTTTGTAACCGCAATTAAATAGATAATCCACCAGCTACCTTGGTAGTGAAAGTCTTCCCCTCCATCAAACTGGAAGAAATACATCGCTCGAATGACTAGCCCAAACGGAATGCCAATGTAGACAACTCCGAGGAAAGTGGTTGAAATGTTTATAATAGGAGACTTCTCGTTAAAAGCGTAGTAAACAAAGAGACTGAAAAAAGCAAGTGCTAAGATTACCTCGGGGATACGCTGCCAAAGAGAGCCCCAATAAGCATGAGGGCCTTGTGTCTTATAGAAGACAGCAAAAATATAAATGATTGTTGTGATAATTCCAATGTTCGTTGCAGGGTAGAGTCCCTTATTGTAAAGTAGTTGGTAAAATTCCCATAGAGCAACGGAGGCAATAAGGGCAACTGCAGCAACAAAAAACCATTTAAAGTAGGCATATTGCGCAAAAAAGATGATCACAGCAATAAGAATTGCACTCAACCCGTTGACAAGAGCTCTACAACCTAAATCTTTCATTGTCCTATGCGTCGCTCCCTTTTCTGAAATTCAAAGAGGGCATCATAGAGATCCCGAGGGGTAAAATCAGGCCATAAGCGCTCAGTTATATAAACTTCTGTATAGGCAATTTGCCAAAGTAGAAAATTTGAGACCCTCATCTCGCCACTTGTGCGGATCAAAAAATCGGGATCGGGCAGATGGCCGGTATCAAGGTAACGAGCTAAGAGTTGTTCAGAAATTTCTGCAATCTTTCCATCTTTATAGTCTTGCGCCATGGCAATTGTAGCTCGACGCAGTTCATCGCGCGCTCCATAGTTAAGGGCGAGCGTTAACGTTAGGTTTGTCCCCTCTTTTGTGGCCTCAACTGTCTTTCCTAGTTCTTCTCGAATTTCTTGGTTAAATGGGCTCAAATCGCCAATCAGTCCAATTTTCACCCCTTCATCTGCCATTTTTTGTCGCTTACTCTTGAGGTAACGGACGATAACTTCCATTATTGTTTTAACCTCTTGAGGGGAACGATTCCAATTTTCTGTTGAAAAACCGAAAGCAGTGAGATAAGAAACACCAAGTTCTAAGGAGGCCTCAACAATATTTGTGAGTACTTCAGCCCCTTGCCAATGCCCATCTTGAAGATTCATCACCTTCGATAGGCTCTGTTTACGAGCCCATCGTCGATTCCCATCCATGATGATGGCAACATGCTTTGGTACAACCTCTAAGAGATCGAGTTGCTCTCGAGTATAGTATGCCGTCGAATTTGAAAAAGAATATTCTAATGACATTGGTTGCATTGAACATACAGCAGAGGCAATTGATATTCAAGCAAACATTGACAGATTGAAAGATCGGTGGTATGGTCTCCTGATTCAACAAAGGAAAAGATCAATGGAAAAGCAAAAAAAGTGGCAGCTATGGCTTATCCTCGCGGTAATCCTTCTCACTGTCTACAATATCTTACCAACAATTTTTTACTATACAAAGCCTCTGCAACATCCAATTGTGGAGAAAGGAGCCTTTCAAGTTGCCGACTCAATTGCTGATCGCATCAATAGCTTAGAAGGTTTTACGCTCAGCTGGCTTAGAGCACAAAGTAAAAATTTAGGTTTGAGGACGACAAATATTGCGCTTGATCCAAATGATCCAAGACTTGCAACTGTGACGTTTCACTCTCCACAAGATGCTGAGATTTTTGCTAAAACACTTGTTAGAGCTGGTGCTCTTATCCCTTTTGTTCCAGCCCAACTCTCTGCAGATAGCCGCTCTTTTAAAGAAGGAGAGACAACAGTTACTGTTCAAAGAAAAATCGGTGTCCATTTTGATAAAAAACAGCTAGACACTTACTTCACTTATATTTCTAAAGAAATTAATGGTGAGATTTCCAAACCGTATCGCGACCTTGTCGCTGACCGTATTGAACAGATTGCTCTTGGTTTTGGAGGCATTAGCCAACCCGCACAAACACTTGGTGAAATTGGTGATGTTTCTGACGAATCAGTTCTTCGATTAGCTCGTACCATCACTGAGTATGAAAATGCCTTTGGTGATTCAAGCGCTATTACACGTCGCTACTTTGCCAGCTATTCCCAAGGGGGAGCAAGTATTCATGGTCTAATTGGTCGCTTTGAACAGCTTGGTCAAAAAATAGGTCACGAAGTTGCACGGATCCAACAGAGCAAGCCTGAAAATGGTTTTTTAGACTCAATGGATCAGCAGCGTGTCGAAGTGTATCAAAGTCAAAAATCCATTGTTGATGCCGCAACCACCATCGTCAAGCGCAACACGGCACTTTTTGGGCAGGGAGAAAAACCGCTCACCCATACAGATGTGACTGCATCCTTAAATGGCACCATTCCTGAAACAAAAGTTCAAACGATTAACATGGGAAATCTCAACCCTTTTGTTGAAAAAATTGAGATGGATTGGAGTCGCGATCAAGTAGACATTGTGTTGCACTCTGATGTAGTTGACATACGAGAG
>CAMAUB010000141.1 GCA_945861315.1 Chlamydia trachomatis | reverse complement strand
GATTAATGCAAGGAAACCAATATGGATGGAAATCGCCTTGGACCATTGGAAGTATTATTTTAGGCCCCCTTTTGCTCTTACTATTTGTCTTAACCTCCCTTAAAACAGAGCTCCCCCTTGCCGATTTCCGCTTATTTAAAAACCCTCTTTTTTTAGGAACTAATCTTTGCCGAGCCTGCCTCTATATTTTGATAGGCTCAACGGTTTTGTGGGTGATCTACTTTGAGCGACAACTCAACTATAGCCCGCTTGAGATAGGTACATTGATTGTAGTAGGCTGTCTTCCTGTTATTTTAATGGCTCCAATTGGTGGAATGATAGCTGATCGAGTAGGCTATCGCATTCCGCTTACAATCGGCTTTCTTCTCATCATCTTTTCAATGGTATGGCTCATTTGCTTTTCTGGGACAAAAAATGTTTTGGTCTTTCTTCCAGGACTATTGGCCTTTGGTAGTGGGATGCCAATGGTCATGTCACCAACCATAGCACTTGGCCTCTCGTCGGTCTCTGCTAAAAAGCTTGGATCTGCTTCAGGCTTGATGATGACAATGCGACAATTTGCATCGACAATTGGATTAGCACTGATGACGGCTGTCTATTATTCTGTTCATGATCGTTGGCAAAACTACTCCTATGCTTTTGCTGCAATTGCGGCGACCGCTCTTTTTTTTGCAATCATCGGCTTTATCTTCACACTGCTCCTAGTAAAGAAGCAATCCGATGTGCATCAGCCACACACTCATTTACCCCAACCCCCCGAAAGCTGCTCCCGATAACGTAATGATTTGCAGGAAGTTTACTCTCAACAGCTTCAACCCACTTATGGTGGCCAAGATAATATTGGGGAATCGCATTGATTGCTCTCCCAATAAAAACAGAGTCTGCGGGAGCTTCAATGCCCGTATATTTTTTCACCGCCCTGTTGGCAATACTTAGAAGCTCTTCATCACTAGCCGCTCCTGGAATCATCACACAAACACGTGTTTTTCCCTCCTGCTGCGGAAAGATCATTGAATCCCATGTCATCCCATAAAATGGTTCTGGCTCGCTAGAGGGGACAAGAAAACCATATCCCATCTGTGCAAGCTCTTCATGATGCCATCCCAAACTCACAGTAGAAAGAGTTGCACACTCTAAAGCTTGTGGAATTGCCCAAATCACCACATCTGCCTCTGCCTTATCTATACCCAAACAACTTGAAAAATCGGATTTGGGCTGACGTGAAAGCTCCCGCGATTGATCGATCGTAACCGACCCAATATTAGAAATATGGGGTTGTTTACGATCGATCAAGCCCGGGGCTTTGACGCAGCCAAAATTCCGACTGTTCAAGTTGTTTGGGTATATACCCTCATCCAATCGAATTTCAGCATCCAATCTTTCAGCTATTGCTTTAGGCAAGGCTTCCATTCCACCTCGGAAAGAGTAAAGAGCAGCTGGAGCTTTTTCTTTTTTCATCAAAACAAAGGAGCGCTTTGTCCAAAGACTTGGAAAACAAGAGCGTGCAGATAGCTTTTTGTAGTCACCACCGAAAATTCCTCTAGCTAGTGGATCTAGGTAGGCTGCAGTCAGTTTTTTTCCAATATGTCGGCCAAAGAACTCTTCGATTGTCTCATCATCTTTTTTAGGACGCGTTGCAAAAAGATCTCGAACCAATCCTCCAATCAAGCTTTTTGGTGAGAAGGGCTCAAGTTTGCCATTTCTACAAATAAAGCGTGTTTTAGCTGCTCCATTTGCAGCGATTAGATCAAGGCCAAGCGCTTTACAAAGACTAAGTGTTTGCTTGCCGTGACTCATAGGTCTAAATCCACGTGGCCCTCTCTCAAAACAAAAACCATCTTGATGAATCGTTTCAATCCAGCCGCCAACACGAGAACTCTTTTCATAAAGAGTTACTTTTCCAATTTTTTGCAAATACCAGGCAGCTGTTAGACCAGCGATGCCAGCTCCAATAATTTTAATTTTCATTAGAACCTATTCTTAGACTGATTGTGAATAAAGAGGTTTGGTAGATTCAACAGCGTAAGCATCAAAAGCCATTGCAATAAGCCTGATAAAAAGTTCCCCAAGTGGAGTGACTACAAGTTTATCGGGCAGGTTTATTATGAATTTCTCATGCTCAAGTGATTGGATATCAACATCTTTAAAATAAATATCAAATGAGATGCTTGTTTTTTTCTCAAATGTATTTTTATCAAATTCGAATTGGCACATCAGTGTATGAATCACCCATTTGCGGATGAGATCGTCATGCGTTAAAACTTTGCCACGCTGGATGGGAAGAGTGTTTGCATCAAGAGCAGCGTAATAGTGCGTGAGAGTTTTGAGATTTTGTGCATAGGTATTGCCAACAAACCCAATAGCTGTCACTCCAAATCCAATCATCTCTTCAGCTAGCTTAGCGCTGTAGCCTTGAAAGTTACGCTGTAGTCTTTTTTCTCGATAGCATTGGCTAATTTCATCTTCCTCAAGGGCAAAGTGGTCCATTCCAATTGCAATGTAGCCATGGGTTGTAAGTGCTGCTCGCGTCTGCTCGTAGATCTGAAATTTCTCTGCAGTGGTTGGAAGAGTTTGCTCTGGAATAGCTTTTTGATGCGGCTTAAGCCAAGGCACTTTTGCATAGGAAAAAAGTGAAATGCGATCTGGACGCATCTCTAACATATGAGTAATGGTTTGTTGAAAGGTTTGAACTGTTTGGTAGGGAAGGCCATAGATAAGATCGATATTAATTCCTTTGAAGTTGAGCTTTTTGGCAAGCTCAAATGTGTCACGGGTCATCTCATAGCTCTGCCTTCTTTTGACAGCTTCTTGCACTTTTTCATTGGTGTCTTGTACACCAAAGCTGATGCGGTTAAAACCAAGTTCTTGATAGAAGCGTAGTTTTTCTTCATCAATGGTGCGCGGGTCGATTTCGATGGCAATTTCTTTTGAAAAATCGATCTCAAATGCAAGGTTAATTTTTTCAAAAAGTGTACGAAAAAGAGGCATAGTCAGTTTGGTAGGCGTTCCTCCCCCAAAATGGAGTTGAGAGACTTTTTTACGAGGGCCAAGCTCAGTGCTGACAAGGTCGATCTCTTTTAGAAGGTACTCAACATAGAGCGTTTCATTTTCTGGTTTGCGATTTAGTACGACACTACAGCCGCAGTAAAGGCACATCGTTTTACAAAAAGGGATGTGGAAGTAAAGCGAGAGGGGGCCTTTTGCCTCTTGAAGTTTTAAGCGATAGGTCTCAGCTGTCAGCTCTCCCCAAGCAGGAGCTGTTGGGTAGCTTGTATAGCGCGGGGCAGGTTTATGAAATTTTTCGAGATCGAACATAGTTTGTGAGGAATTTTACATTTTCAAAGGGGGTATCAGGCAAGATCCCATGGCCCAAATTAAAGATGAAACCGCTCTTACGGTCCATTGGCTTTAAAAGTCGCTCTACAGCTTCTGCAATCATCGGCTGCTCTCCATAGAGGACGCTTGGGTCTAAATTACCTTGTAGAGCAATGCGAGGGTCAATTTTTTGACGTAGATCTGGTAGGTCATAGCTCCAATCAATGCTAATAGCGGAAGGGTGAATCTTAGCAATTGAGAGCGCATGCATTCCGCGAGCGAATACAATAACCGCAGCGCGTGGCTTAATGGCTGTGACAATGCGTTGTAGATAGGGAAGGGAGAAGCGCTCAAACTCATAGGGCGCTAGATGATTGGCCCAAGAATCAAAAAGTTGCACAGCATCGACACCCGCATCAATTTGTAGGTTGAGGTAGGTAATTGTCTCATCTGTGACTTGATCAAGGTAGTGTTCAAAGGTTTTAGGCTTTTCAAAAAGAAAGCGTTTCATATTGCGAAAAGCTTTTGTCGTCTCTCCTTCTATGAGGTAGCTAACAATTGTAAAAGGGGCTCCAGCAAAGCCAAGTAGAGGGACTTTTAGCTCTTGTTTGAGTTTTACAATGGCTTCAGAAATATGTGCGTAGGCATTTTTCTTAGGGTAAAATCCATTGAATTGAATAAGTGGTCCAGGATCAAATGTGTAGGGAACACCAAGTCCATCAAGAACTGTCAAGATGTCGCTAAATAAAATGGCCGCATCAAGTTCGAGATGTTTAAAAGGGAGTTTGGTCACCTCTACAATTGT
>CAMAUB010000140.1 GCA_945861315.1 Chlamydia trachomatis | reverse complement strand
TTCCGAAGGGAAGGGTCTTGTACCCTTTTCGAGGCAAAAAGCGCAAAAAGATCGAGAAAGATCCCTGAAGATCTGCGAGATAAACCCAAAACTCAGGTTAATAGATCTCTTTTGAAATTCGCTTTGTTTGATAAAATTAGCATTTTTTGTGCAGATTTGTGTCAAAATTTTGAGAGCATGTGTGATCACATAGTCGAAAAATTTTGGCACAAAGATGCCAAAAAAGGCAATTTTAACAAGCAAATGGAATTTCGAAAGAGATCTAATGAAGAACCCATCAAAAAAAGGATTTTTTATGTCACCAATACAAGATTATAATAGCGCAGAAGTATTTAACCTTTTTTATATCGTAGACCAAAAGTTCTATGATCATAGTGATCCATTTCCAGAAGCGCAAGCAGAAGCATTAAGCCCTTTTGATAGCACAGGTCAAGAACTCTATGATCATAGCGATCCACTTCCAAATGCATTAGTTTTGGTTAATCCTTCTTACGACCCATTTTTATCTGAACCTGTTTCTGATGACACATCTGAATTACTCATTGTTTCTAAGCCAGCTCATTCACAGGAGGAGTCATTACAATCTTTTGATAATTTTATCTGTAAGATCTGCTTTCAAACTTTTGATCGAGAAAAATCTTTAAGACACCATAAACGTACGCATACGCTTCCATCGTATAATTGCACTTTTTGTCCTCAAATATTTAAATACCAGAATGTCTTTACAAGACATATTAAAGAGCACCTTCACGAAAGAACGACGTACTTTCACAAGCCATAAAAGATCTGTATTTTAAAACTCACTTATACTGCTTTTTAATGAAACGTAGATAAGGTTCAAGTTGGGTGCGCGCCCGTCCTTTGATACGATCAATATAGAGCACTCCATTGAGATGATCTATCTCATGCATGCGGTGACGTGCCAAAAACCCATAGATCTTCTCTTTGATGACATTTCCTTCTAGATCCATGCCTTCAAAATCAACTGAATAGGGGCGTATCACTGGAGCTGTCAGTTTAGGCAGAGAGAGACATGCTTCGTTCATCTCAACTAATTCATCACTTGGACTTGAGATCACTGGATTAATAAAGACGCACGGATTGTCAAATTGATAGTGTGGCTCACCATCTTCTTTATCGGTGTAGACAAATGAAACAAACATACGCAGCATGATTCCCACCTGTGTAGCAGCCAAGCCAATTGCATTGTAGCTAGGATTTCGCATGATCTCAATCATCTGCTCAGCAATTTCGCGAATTTCATTTGTTACCTCAGTGATTGGCTCTGCAATTTTTCTTAAAACTGGGTCGTCATAATAGCGAAGCTTGAGGGTCATTGCTCAATAACCTCCGTTGAAACGCTCTTTTTAGAATGTGTGCGTCCCATCGTTGCCGTCCAAAATGAGAGAAGAATGCAACCACCTAGGAAGATTACTGAAAGCCAAGCGGTGATTTTCTTGAGCACCTCTGGTGTTGAAGTTCCAAATAAAGAATCTCCTGAGTCACCTCCAAATGTAGCGCCAAGCCCAGCGCTTTTGCTCTCTTGAACTAAGATCACCAAACAAAGGATCATTGCGACGAAGAGAAAAAGAAAAAGAAAAAGGTAGTAAAGGACTGTCATGTCTAACCTTGGTTGATAATTTGACTAAATGAATCTACAACAAGCGAGGCTCCTCCTACAAGCAAACCATCGATGTCTTCTTTTTTAAGTAGTGCAGCGCAGTTCTCAGGCTTCACTGAACCACCATACTGAATCACCATCCGGCTAGCAACATCAGCTCCCCACTTTTGCGTTAGTAGTAAACGCAAATAGCGGTGGGCAGATTCAGCATCCTCTGGGGAGGCGACAACGCCTGTGCCAATCGCCCAAACAGGTTCGTAGGCCAAAATGAGTTGATTCACCTCTGCTTTTGAAAGGCCCTCAAGAGTTCCATAGAGCTGCTCTTTTAAGACCTCTTCTTTGTGATCGCGCTCTTCAAGCTTTTCACCCACACAGACAATCGGCATGATCCCCTCTTCAAGGGCTAATTTCACCTTCCGATTGATCATGGCGTTGCCCTCGTGGAAGATGTGACGCCTCTCTGAGTGGCCCAAGATCACAAAAGCAGCACCTGCTTCTTTCAACATGGAAACGCTAACCTCTCCTGTAAATGCTCCAGAGGAAGCATCACTCATATTTTGAGCACCTACTTGAATTTTTGACCCAAGCTCTTTTAAGAGGTTGAATGTTGGGTTAAGGGCTGTGAATGGCACGGCTAGACCCACAACCACTCTCTCTTGCTTCACTTTTGGAGCCAAATGCTTGACAAAAGCGAGCGATTCGCCGATTGTCTTATGCATCTTCCAATTACCTGTAATCATTGTAGGTCTATTCATAGAGGAAAGTGATACCAAAAAATGCCTGAAAAGTCAACTATTCTAACTGTTTCTCAACTTACCTTTGCTATCAAGACTCAATTAGAATCTTGCTTTTCAACCATTATTGTCAGTGGAGAAATCACTAATTTCAAAAATCACTCCTCTGGACACTACTATTTTGACCTAAAAGATAAGGGAGCTAAAATCCCCGCTGTCCTCTTCAAAGGCAATCAAAAAGGAGTCACACGTCTACCAAAAGAGGGCGATCAAGTCACGCTGACGGGCGCCATTTCTGTCTATCCACCGCATGGCCGCTATCAGCTCATCGCTCAAAGCCTTACCTTTGCTGGAGTTGGTGAGCTTCTTTTGAAGTTTGAAGCGCTCAAAAAAGAGCTTGCAGAGCGTGGATGGTTTGACAAAGAGAGGAAAAAACCAATCCCCGCCTTCCCGAAAATCATCGGTGTTGTCACAAGCCCAACTGGAGCTGTCATCCAAGATATTATCCATGTGCTTAGAAGACGAAGTCCCGGCTTTCACCTTTTGCTCTACCCAACCCGCGTCCAAGGTGAGACGGCCGCTAAAGAGATTGCCGAGGCAATTAATACCTTCAACAAATATAAACTTGCCGATGTCCTCATTGTTGGAAGAGGAGGAGGCTCGCTTGAAGATCTTTGGCCTTTCAACGAAGAGATTGTTGCCAAAGCTATTTTTGAGAGCGTAATCCCCATTATCTCGGCTGTTGGACACGAAACTGATGTGACCCTTGCCGACTATGTGGCAGATATGCGTGCTTCAACACCTTCTGCAGCAGCAGAACTAGTCTCAGCAGAGGTGGCGCACTCTCTTGAGTTTCTTGCCAAGTGCGCCCAGCAACTCAAACGGCAAATTGGCTATCAACTACAAGTTGAAACTCAACGCTTGGATGAGACGCGCACAACCCTTGATCGAATCATAAAACACCTACTAGCTCAAAGAAAGCTTCTTTTGCAAGGGTATAAAAAACAGGCAAATGCACTTAGCCCCACAGCAAAGATTGCTCACATGAGAATTCAACTCAATCTTTTTGATAAACAACTCTATCAAACAACCCGCACACAGAGTCTGATAAAAAGACAGCGATTAAAAGAAATTGTAGGCCATCTTAAGGCACTTGACCCAAAAAATGTTTTAAGTCGTGGATACGCCATCTTGTTTGCCCAAAATCACGATTCCGTTATAGTCTCAACAAAGCAATTGAATGATGGGCAAATCATTCATGCTCGCCTAAAAGATGGCGAGGTAACACTTAAGGTCAATCCCCATGGAATTTGAAAAAGCATTTACACGTTTAGAAGAGATTTTAGAGCGGATGAACTCTGGGAGTATCCCGCTTGACGAATCGCTAAAACTCTACGAAGAAGCTGACAAGTTGATTTCCGGTTGTGCCACAAAGCTATCTTTAGCGGAAGAGAAAATTGAAACACTCATCAAAAAGCGAAGCAGCGAACTTGAACCTGAAAGAGAAGTCGGTATCTCAGCTACCTGAAATAGCTGATGGACTGAGACAAAGAATCATCGAGGTGATGGCAAAAGAGGGAGGCCATCTCGCCTCTAATTTGGGAAGTGTTGAGCTCACCTTAGCGCTCCACTATGTTTTCAATTCTCCAAAAGATCGTTTCATTTTTGATGTGAGCCACCAAGCTTATACACACAAACTCTTAACTGGGCGCAATACTGAGCAATTTGACTCTATTCGCAAAAGTGGCGGCTATTCCGGCTTCACCCATCCTAAAGAATCAGATCATGATCACTTTTTTGCCGGCCATGCAGGCACTGCACTCTCTTTAGCACTTGGCATGGCCCTCTCACGCACTA
>CAMAUB010000139.1 GCA_945861315.1 Chlamydia trachomatis | reverse complement strand
TCCCTTTAAACTAGGTCTTGGAGGAGTGCTTGGTGATGGCTCTCAGATGGTCAGTTGGATGGCAATAGATGATGTTTGCAGCGCTATTGAACATAGTATCAAACATAAAGAGATCCATGGAGCGGTTAACTTTGTGGCGCCAAAAGCGGTGACCAATCGAGAATTTACCAAGACACTTGGAAAGGTATTAAAGAGGCCTACACTTTTGCCCATTCCAAAGTGGGTGCTTAAAATGTTCTATGGATCAGGAGCAGAGATCTTCTTAGCTAGCCTCAACCTCAAACCTGAGGTGTTGCTCAATACGGGCTATCATTACAAATATCCAGAGCTTGAAGAAGCCCTAAAACATTTTGCCATTTGAACTAAGTATAGGATCAAAAGATTCTGTGCGTGCCAAGATGTATTTTATAATTGACGTTCCAACAAGGGGAGCTGAAACGCCTACCAACATTTTGGTTACTGAGTTAGGTAGTGGTATTCTGTCAGGTATTGCAGTGGCTGTAAAAGCAAAAGTTAATAGAACAGAAGAGGCGATCATTGAAATGCCCCAAGTGCGCGTGGCTTTTTTATGCGAATTGTTCCAAACTAGTCCAATTGCTGCAATTGTCAAAAGAGGGGCGTTAAGAGCAACAAGTGCCCTTCCTGTATCTTCTAGTGCAAACTCTGGTCTACCTATTAGATAGAGACCCGCACCAACTAGTGCTGCCATTGCAACAAATGTAACTATTAAAGCTTTATTCATTTCATTGCGTTGCACACGATTTTTCGCATACTTATCTAGTGATGAAAAAATACTTGCTTGAGATGATAAAGCTACCGTCATAGTCATTCCCCCCGGAAACTCTTAAAGAGATACTTCTATTTTACCAGATCTTTAAATTAATGTGGCTCTAAATTAAAAACTTAACACCCCACTGACGCCTCCGTACATGGAAGGGTTAAATTTAAAGTGAGTAGCATGCTTGTCGTCACTGTTGCTAATCTTAAGATCTCCCCCCAAAGTGGACCCAATGTAGCCTCTAATAAAAATTCTTTTTAATGGCTGATATTGAAGATCGAACTCTCCACCCCAGCTTTGATATTGGAAGACGGCTCTTGGTAGCGGTTCGTCACTTTTGACACGATGCCGATTGCGCAAGATTCGAATGGCTCCTGCAATCATAATCTTTTCATGCACATCATATTCAAGAATCATGTCAATTGGATAGACAGCGTGCAAGCGTAAACGCTCACAAGGAGAGTAGATAAAGCCAAGGATGGGCCAGATTTTGTCTTTGTTCAAACCCGCCTCAAGAAGGAAGCCAAAGTCGAGTTCAAAGTTATCTCTCATTCGGTATTTTCCCCAAAGCAGAGCTTGATAAAGAGTGTAGTCAACAAGAGAAAACTCTGCTGTATCAAAAAAAGCAGAAGCAGTCAGAGTCCAGGTCCATTTATTGAACGCTTTTGTAAAACCCCCTAAAGTGAGGTTGATGTAGTCGAAATGCGTCTCATTAAAGTCTGGATTCTCTTTCCAATTTACTTCAGTTCCAACCCAACCAGCAGCAAAGATCATGCCGCAGATCTCACTAAATGGGCGAGTAAATGTGAAGTTAGCATCGTACTGCTCATACTTAAGTTTTTCACCCTCAACTTCTGGTGTGGTGAATTTTGCATTAGCACAATTAACATAACTTCCTCCAATTGAGAAAGGATAGAAAGGAGGAGGAGAGGGGAGTTGCTCTTCTTCACCCCATTCAATTGGTTGAGCAAAAAGGGTTAGCGGTAGCAAAAAAAATATAAGAGCCCTAAGCAACCTCATGATAAGATCTCCTGTGCAGTCTTGAAGTGGAGTTTACCCACCTTTTTTAAAATAGCGTCACCATGCATGGCAACGAGCTTTTTTCCAACTAGTATGACTGAGGGACTAGCTCCCTTTGGTAATTCAATACCAACACTCTCTCCTAGGCGCTTGATGCCCTTAACAAAAGCTGCACGGGCTAAAATTGAAGCAGCAGCAACAACTAAATCTTCTTCCCCCTTTGTTCTTTGAATCAGCTCACAGCTCTGCTTTTTTCGTTTGAGTGCATTTTCAACAACATGCTCAGCAGCAAACTTGTCAATGATCACCCGTTTACACGCTGTCTTATCTAGTAATTCACAAATAGCTGTTGCATGTCCCCATCCTAGTAAAAGGTTGAGATTGCTAAATTTTTCATAAAGATCGTTATACTTTTCAGGGCCAATCTTAATAAGAGAGTAGAGGTAGTTTTTCTCGATTTTCTCAGCAAGTTTAAGAATAGTGATGTCGTTGAGTTTTTTCGAATCTTTCACTCCAAGTTTTTGAAGGTCAGATGTTTTCTCAGCATAAACAGCTGCAACACAAAGTGGGCCAAAAAAATCTCCCTTCCCAGATTCATCAACACCAATATGTGGCTCTTGATCGCTTTGGTCATAGCCATAGGTGAATGTCTCAAGAATAGTAGGCTCAAGATGGTATTTTATAAAAGCTTCCATCTCTTTGCCTTGTACCATCAATTTGCCGCTGGCGTAGAGTGTGACACTCACGCCCTGCTTTTTTGCCTGGAAGAGTGTGTGCATGGGCTTTGTAAACTCAAAGCTAAGCTCCTCAAGCATGGCATGCAACTTGCTTTCTAGATCAAGATCAAACTGGACAATAAAAGGGGACGGCATGCGGCCTAGTCTAGCGAAAATTGGAATTTGTGGCATACTCTTAAATCTAACAGCTTGCTTTTCTGGTAACCATTGTCATCAGAAGATCACTTTGGAAAATACTGACTTTTGCCAAAATGTCTCTACCGCCCTTGAGTCAGGATCTTTTGTGACTGGAAGCGCTCCTTCTCAATCTTGGTGGGAGATGTTTGAAGATCCTCAGCTCAATCATTTTGTCGACCTGGGCCTTGTTTGCAATCCAGATATTAAATTAGCACAAGCTCGCATTGACTATGCTTACCAGCAGGCACTTGAAGATCGTGCAAGGCTACTTCCTACCTTCGAGCTTTTTGGTAGTTACTACAGGCAAAAAGAGTCTGCCTACGATATTGGAATTCCTGCCTTTGTTCCTTTAGTTATCGGAAAAAATCTCTACTTTAATACAGCTGCTGCACTTTTACGTGGGTCGTATGAGGTTGATCTTTGGGGAAAAAATCGCAATCGATACTACGCAGATTTAGGGATGTTACAAGCGCAGATCGCAGACAAAGCGCAGGCACGCCTAACGCTTGCAGCCGCTATAGTTGAGACCTACTTCAACCTGCAAAATCATCTCAATCAGTATGAGATTTTGGTTAGACAGTATGAAGCAAAAAAAATGGCCTATACTCTTCTTTATCAACGATTTTATCATGGAATGGACGACGAGTTTTTTGTCTATATTTTTGATAAAGAAGCTTCTGACATCCAAGATAACATTGAGATCATAAAAGGGATAATAGAGAGTGATAGGCACGCTTTTGCAGCGCTTGTTGGCAATGTTGCCAGCTGTTGCAATGAATCAGGAGAAATTTGTGTCGAATTAAGCGCTAGCTATATGAAGCGTGTTGAACTGCCAACTTGTTTGCCTATAGATCTTTTAGCACGCAGGCCAGATGTTATTGCAGCACTTTGGGTGATTCAGTCCAAGTCGTATGGAATTAAAGTGGCCAAAGCACAGTTTTTCCCTAACCTTGATCTTTCAGCGTTCATTGGAAGCACCTCTTTTCTTGTTACAAAATTTTTCACCTATCCCGCGCTCAAATTGTTTGGCGACGCACAAAGTCGACTCCCTCTTTACACAGGTGGTGCGCTATCGGCAAATCTTGGAAAAGCACAAGCAGACATAGAAATTGCTGTAGAGCGGTATAATCAAACCCTTCTTACTGCTGTCAAAAATGTTGAAGATGCAATGACATCTCTTAAGACTGCTGATAATCGAATGGGAAAAATTAAAGAGGCTGTTAAAGATAGCCGAGATCTTTATGAACTGACAAATCAAAAGTATCAACACGGAATTGATAGCAATGTGCGTGCAATGAATGCTCTTTCTAATCTCGATAGTCAACTATTACTCGAATCAGAAATTCAGCTAGCTCGTATGGTTGCAATCGTCGATGTGATTCGCTCTATCGGCGGAGGCTATTGTGGAAACTAAGGGCTCGTCAAGAAATAACTTCAGCATCCAAAACTGCGCCAAAGCCTCGGGGTTGTACGATCGCAGGTGGGTCAGTATTGACTTAATACGGACCCACCTGCGATCGTAC